>SLSQ01000329.1 GCA_007130355.1 Trueperaceae bacterium | reverse complement strand
CGGCTTCGGGCGCGGCGGCTTCGGGCGCGGGGGGCGCTGAGGCCGGCGCCCCCGTTCTGCGCACCTGGCCCCACGGCGCGCGACCTGGGTATAGTGGCGGCCGATGCCGTACGACTCCGGTTTCGCGCCGTTCCGACCCCGTCTGCGTTCGATCCGCCTGCGGCACACGCTGCGGCTAGCGCACGGGCGTGCCGGCGCGTCGCGTCGGGCACGGCTCCGTTCCGAGCCCTGAGCCGGACCTTCGCCGTCCCCGCAGCCACCGCCGCCCACGCCCCCGAGGCCGGGCGGCGTCTTCGTGGCGTCCCCCGACCCGCCCCGTAGGCTTCGCAGGCACCCGACCGTTCCCCCGACCCGCCGTCCGCCACGGCCCCGAACGAGGAGATCCATGAACCCAGAGCGACCGAAGAACCTGTACGAGAAGGTGTGGGACGCCCACGCCGTACGCGAGCTGCCGGGCGGCGCGACGCAGTTGCTGATCGGCGCGCACATGATCCACGAGGTCACCAGTCCCCAGGCGTTCGGCATGCTCGACGAGCTGGACCTGCCGGTGCGGATGCCGGAACGGACGTTCGCGACCGTCGACCACATCGTGCCCACCCACAGCCACCTCGAACCGTTCGAGGACCCGCTCGCCGACGAGATGATCCGCGCGCTGCGCCGGAACTGCGACCGGCACGGGGTGACGCTGTTCGACCTGGCCAGCGGACGACAGGGGATCGTGCACATGGTCGGCCCGGAGCAGGGCATCACCCAACCGGGCACCACGATCGTCTGCGGCGACAGTCACACCAGCACCCACGGCGCCTTCGGCGCGATCGCCTTCGGCATCGGGACCAGCCAGGTCCGCGACGTCCTGGCGACCCAGACGCTGGCGATGCAGAAGTTGAAGGTGCGCCGCATCGAGGTGCACGGCGAGCTTCCGCCCGGCGTCTACGCCAAGGACGTGATCCTCCACATCATCCGCACCCTCGGCGTCAACGGGGGCATCGGCTACGCCTACGAGTACGCCGGCGAGGTGTTCGACCGGATGTCGATGGAGGAGCGGATGACCGTCTGCAACATGTCGATCGAGGGGGGCGCCCGCTGCGGCTACGTGAATCCGGACGCCACCACCTTCGACTACCTGAAGGGTCGCCCGTACGCCCCGAGCGGCGCGGCCTGGGACGAGGCGGTCGCGCGCTGGAGCGCCCTCGCCTCCGATCCGGACTGCGCCTACGACGACCTCGTCCGCATCGACGCCCGGGAGATCGCGCCGACGGTGACGTGGGGAATCCATCCGGGCCAGGCGATCTCCATCGACGAGTCCGTGCCCGATCCCGCGCACGCCGCCGACGAGGCGGAGCGGACCTCGATCGAGGAGGCGCTGGCCCACATGCAGCTCCGGCCCGGAGCGCCGATCGCCGGTACGAAGGTCGACGTCGCCTTCTTCGGGAGCTGCACGAACGCCCGCCTGAGCGACTTCGTCGAGGCCGCCCGCGTGCTCGAGGGGCGCACGGTGGCGGACTCGGTCCAGGCGATCGCCGTGCCCGGCTCCCAGCTCGTGAAGGAGGAGTGCGAGCGTCGCGGGATCGACGCGATCTTCCGCGCCGCAGGCTTCGAATGGCGCGAGGCCGGCTGTTCGATGTGCCTGGCGATGAACCCCGACAAGCTGCTCGGCGATCAGCTCTGCGCCAGCACCAGCAACCGCAACTTCAAGGGCCGCCAGGGCAGCCCCACCGGCCGGACGGTGCTGATGAGCCCGGTGATGGTGATGGCGGCGGCCGTCACCGGCCACGTGACCGACGCCCGTTCCCTGTTCGCGCAGCCGCAGGAGGTGCCCGCATGAGCGCGCTCGAGAAGGTCCGCGCCGTCCGCGGTACGGCCGTGGTCGTGCCCGGAAACGACATCGACACCGACCGGATCGTGCCGGCCCGGTTCCTGAAGTGCGTCACCTTCGATGCGCTCGGACCGCAGCTGTTCTACGACGAGCGGTACGACGCCGACGGCGCGCCGAAGCCCCACCCCCTCAACCGTCCCGGCGCCGAGCGGGCCCGCATCCTGATCAGCGGCATGAACTTCGGGTGCGGCAGCAGCCGCGAGCACGCGCCGCAATCGATCCACAAGGCCGGCTTCCGCGCCGTGATCGCCGGCAGCTTCGCCGAGATCTTCTTCGGCAACGCCACCACGCTCGGCGTCCCCTGCGTCACCCTCGACGCGGAGGACCTCGCGGCGCTGCGCGCCGCGGTCGAGGCGGACCCGGAGGTCGAGGTCGAGGTCGACGTCGACGCGCGCCAGGTGCGTGCCGGCGAGCACCTCTTCCCCGCCCATCTGCCCGACGGCGCCCGCGGGGCGCTGCTCGAGGGGCGTTGGGATCCGCTCGCCGAACTGCTCGAAGCGAACGAGGCGATCGAGGCCGCCGCCCACCGCCTCGGCTACCTGCCGAAGGGAGCATCGGCGTGAGCGCGCCCCGCACGATCGCCGTCCTGCCGGGCGACTTCATCGGGCCCGAGGTGATCGACGCGACCGTCGAGACGCTCGAGGCGGTCGCCGACCGTCACGGCGTCGAGCTCGCCTTCGAACGGCACCCGTTCGGGGGCGCCGCCATCGACGCGCACGGAGTCCCGCTCCCGGACGTCGCCCGCGACGCCTGTTCGCGGGCGGACGCGGTGCTGATGGGGTCGGCCGGCGGGCCGCAGGACCACCCCTGGAACCGACTCCCGCGCGAACGGCGGGTCGAGAGCGGGATCCTGCAGCTGCGCAAGCACCTCGGCGTCTACGCGAACCTGCGCCCGGTGACGGTCTTTCCCGGGCTCGAGCGATTGAGCCCCCTCAAGGAGGAGGTCGCCCGCGGCACCGACCTGCTGATCGTGCGGGAACTCACCGGCGGCATCTACTTCGGTACGCCGTCGGAGGCGACGTCGGAGCGGGGCGTGTCGACGATGGTCTACGAGCGCTACGAGGTCGAGCGGATCGCCCGCACCGCCTTCGAGGCGGCCCGCCTGCGGGGCGGCGCGGTCACGAGCGTCGACAAGGCGAACGTGCTCGACGTGTCGCAGTTCTGGCGCGACGTGGTCGTGGGCGTGCGCGAGGCCGAATTCCCGGACGTGTCCCTCGACCACCTCTACGTCGACAACGCCGCGATGCAGGTCGCGCGCGACCCAAGGCAGTTCGACGTGGTCGTGACCGGGAACCTGTTCGGGGACATCCTCTCCGACCTGGCGGCGGTCATTCCGGGGTCGCTCGGCGTGCTGCCGTCGGCGAGCCTGGGGGGCTCGGTCGGCCTCTTCGAACCGGTCCACGGCAGCGCGCCCGACATCGCCGGCAAGGGCGTCGCCAACCCGGTCGGCACCATGCTGAGCGCGGCGCTGCTGTTGCGGCACGGTCTGGACCTGCCGGAGGCCGCGAACGATCTGACGCACGCGGTCCGCGCGGCGCTGGCCGACGATCCGACCGTCGACCTGGGCGGCAGCCGCGGTACCCGCGCCTTCACCGACGCCGTGATCGCTGCGCTCCCCGAACGCGCCCGCACCCCGGCGTGAACGCCTCGCCGGCCGCCGCAGGTTCCGGGTCCGGACCCCGGCCCGCCGCGCGGGTGGCCGGCTTCGAACCGAGCGTCTTCTCGGTCTACGCCCAGCTCGCGCACGAGCACGAGGCGATCGACCTCGGGCAGGGCTACCCCTCCGACGGGCCGCCCGGCTTCGTGCGCGACGCGCTCCGGGAGGCGTCCAAGGGACCGCAACAGTACGCCCCGATGCGGGGACTCCCCGCCTTGCGGCGCGAGATCGCGTTCGATCACGGCCGCTGGACCGGCAACGAGCTCGATCCCGACCGGCACGTGCTGGTCACGGTCGGCGCCACCGAGGCGCTGTTCGCCGCCTTCCAGGCGGTCCTCGACCCCGGCGACGAGGCGATCGTCTTCGAACCGTGGTACGACGCCTACCCGGCGCAGATCCGCATGGCCGGAGGCGTGCCGGTCCCGGTCCCGCTCGTTCGCGGTCGCGACGGCCGCTGGACGGTCGATCCGGACCGTCTCGAGGCGGCGGTCGGTCCGAGGACCCGCGCGATCGTCGTCACGAACCCCCACAACCCGAGCGGAACCGTCCTCCGCGAAGAGGAGGCCGACCTGCTGGTCCGCGCGGCCGAACGGGCCGGCGCGGTCCTGGTCGCCGACGAGGTGTACGAGCACCTCTCCTTCGGCGGTCCCCTCCGCCTCGCGACCCGCCCCGGGGCGTGGGAGCGCACCCTGTCGATCTCGAGCTTCGGCAAGAGCTTCAGCGCCACCGGCTGGAAGGTCGGCTGGACGATCGGACCGGAGGAGCTGATCCACGGCCTGGCGATGGCGCACCAGTGGATCCCGTTCGCCGTCGCCACCCCGCTGCAGGTCGCCGCCGCCGAGGCGTTGCGCCGGGCCCGGGAACAGAACGATCGCTACTACCGCGAGCTGCGGGCCGAGTTCGCACGCCGCGCCGACGCCCTGATCGCGGCGCTGGAGGGCGGGCCGCTCCACGCCGTGCGTCCCGACGGCGGCTACTTCGTGCTCGCCGACGCCTCCGCGCTCCCGTACCAGGACGACGTCGCCGCCTGCCGCGACCTGCCCGCCCGCGCCGGCGTCGGCGCCATCCCGCCGAGCGCCTTCTACGCCCCCGAACGCCGCCACCTGGCGGCGCACCACCTCCGCCTCGCCTTCTGCCGCCCCGCGCACGAGCTGGCCGAAGCCGGACGGCGCCTCTCCGACGCCTTCGCCGACCGACGCCCGCCACGACCCCCGAAGGAGCACCGCCCGACATGAGCGACACGCACGAACCGTCCGCCCCGAAGCCCGCCAACCGCCGCAGCCGCGCCGTCACCCAGGGCGACCACCGCGCCCCGAACCGCGCCATGCTGCGCGCCGTCGGCTTCTCCGACGACGACTTCCAGAAGCCGATCGTGGGCATCGCCGACGGCCACAGCACGATCACGCCGTGCAACTCCGGCCTCCGCGGCCTCGCCGAAGCGGCCGAAGGTTCGGTACGGTCGGCCGGCGGCATGCCCCAGACGTTCGGGACGATCACGGTCAGCGACGGCATCAGCATGGGCACCGAGGGGATGAAGTGCAGCCTGGTGTCGCGGGAGGTGATCGCCGACTCGATCGAGACGGTGGTGCGCGGCCAGTCGATGGACGGCGTGCTGATCGTCGGCGGTTGCGACAAGAACATGCCGGGCGCGATGATCGCGATGGCGCGCCTGGACGTGCCGGCGGTGTTCGTGTACGGCGGGACGATCAAGCCGGGCCACCTCGATGGCGAGGACCTCACGATCGTCAGCGTGTTCGAAGCGGTCGGCGGGCACGCCGCCGGCCGGGTGCCGCTCGAAACGTTCCGCGACGTCGAGCGGGCGGCCTGCCCCGGAGCCGGCAGCTGCGGCGGCATGTTCACGGCGAACACCATGTCGAGCGCCTTCGAAGCGATGGGGCTGAGCCTGCCCGGCTCGTCGACGATGTCGGCGGTCGACGCCGAGAAGCGCGACAGCGCCGCCGCCAGCGGCGAAGCGCTCCTGAAGGCGATCGACCTCGACCTCACCGCCCGCACGATGATGACCAAGGAGGCGTTCGAGAACGCCATCCGCGTGATCATGGCGGTCGGCGGCAGCACGAACGCGGTCCTCCACCTGCTCGCCGCCGCCCGCGCGGCGGAGGTCGACCTCGACCTCGACGATTTCGAGCGGATCCGCCGGGACACGCCGCACTTCGCCGACATGAAGCCGTCCGGCCGCTACGTCGCGACCGACCTGCACGCCGTCGGCGGGATCCCGCTGGTGATGAAGATGCTGCTCGAGGCCGGCCTGCTGCACGGCGACCTGCCGACGATCACCGGCAGGACCGTGGCGGAGAACCTGGCCGACGTTCCGTCCGTACCGCCCGAAGGGCAGGACGTGGTGCGGCCGATCGACCGGGCCCTCTACCGGAGCGGGCACCTGGCGATCCTCAAGGGCAACCTGGCGACCGAGGGCGCCGTCGCCAAGACCAGCGGACTCAAGACCACCCGCATCTCCGGACCGGCCCGCGTCTACGAGTCGGAGGAGGAGGCGATGGAAGCGATCCTCGCCGACGCGATCCGGCCGGGGGACGTGGTCGTGATCCGCAACGAGGGGCCGAAGGGCGGTCCCGGCATGCGCGAGATGCTGGCGCCCACCAGCGCCATCGTGGGTCGCGGGCTGGGCGACGCGGTCGGTCTGGTCACCGACGGCCGCTTCTCCGGCGGCACGTACGGGCTCGTGGTCGGCCACGTCGCGCCCGAGGCGGCGGTCGGCGGCGCGATCGGCCTGCTCGAGGAGGGCGACCGGGTCACGATCGACGCCGAACGGAACCTGCTCGAGGTCGAGTTGAGCGACGAGGAGCTCGAGGCGCGCCGCGCCGCCTGGACGCCGAAGGAACCGCGCTACACGAGCGGCGTGCTCTCCAAGTTCGCGAAGCTCGCGGGCAGCGCCGCCGAGGGGGCCGGGACCGGCTGAGGCGCGGTACCGTCGGGCCGAGGAGGTTTTCCCGATGCCCGACGCCCCCCGAACCGTCCGCGTGCTGATCTGGAACGAGCACCTGCACGAGGTCGAGAACGAGACCGTACGCGCCCTCTACCCCGCCGGCATCCACGGCGCCCTCGCCGAGGCGTTCGAGGAGGTCGGCGGGTTCGAGGTCGGGACCGCAACCCTGAACGAACCGGACCACGGCATCACCCCGGCCCGCCTTCAGGAGACCGACGTCCTGCTCTGGTGGGGCCACAAGGCGCACGACCGCGTCTCGGACGCCGCGGCCGAGGCGGTGCAGGAGGCGGTCCTCTCCGGCATGGGCTTGGTGGTGCTGCACTCCGGCCACCTCTCGAAGCCGTTCCGGCGCCTCCTCGGCACGCACGGCAGCCTGCGCTGGCGCGAGGCGGACGAGAAGGAGCGCCTCTGGAACCTGCGCCCCGACCATCCGATCCTGGAGGGCGTGCCCGACCAGGTGACGCTCGAGCAGGAGGAGATGTACGGCGAGCGCTTCGACGTGCCCGATCCGGACGAACTGCTGATGATCAGCTGGTTCCAGGGGGGCGAGGTGTTCCGCAGCCTCTGCACCTGGCAGCGCGGCTACGGGTCGGTCGTCTACTTCCGGCCCGGCCACGAGACCTACCCGACCTACCACCACCCCGACGTCCGCCGCATCGTGGTGCAGGCGGGCCGCTGGGCCGCGGCCCGCCTGCGGCGCGACGCGCGCGACAGTCCGAACGCCGACGCGCTCGAACCGGTCCCGAACCCGGGGAAGGAACACATCCTCTGAGCGACGCCCGCGCCCTCCTCCGAGCGCCGCCCGCGTCTTCGCCCGCTCCCGTCGCTCAGGCCCCGGCCGTCGGCGACGTCCGCTCGAGGGCCGGCGGGGCGACCGGGGCCGTCGCCGTCCGGACCCACCAGTCGGGCCGTGCGGTCCGTAGCTGATCGGCGATCCGCGCGGCGTGGGCCGCGTCGTCCGCGAGCGCGAAGCTGGTGCCGCCCGATCCGGAGAGGGTGCTGCGCCGGCCGCCCGCCTCGGCGAGCGCCGACCACGCCGCCCGCACCTCCGGCTCGATCCGGAAGACACCGTGCTGGAGGTCGTTCCGCAGGGGTGGCGTCGCGCCGTCCCGCCAAGCGCGCGTCAGCGCCTCCCAGTCGATCGGCGGACCGTACCCGCCCAGCGCCTCGTACGCCCGTGCCACGGGGACCGGCACGCCCGGGTTCGCGAGCACCAGCGGGCGCGGCGGCGCCAGGGGGCGTTCGGCCAGCCGCTCGCCCCGTCCCCGACCGCGCGCCGCGGCCAGACCGGAGCGGAAGAACGGCACGTCGCTGCCCAGCCGCTTGGCGAGCGCAGCGCCGTCGACGCGCTCGGCCGCGTCCGGGTGGGGAGCGCCCTCCAGCGCGCGGAGGACCGCGCCGGCGTCGGAGCTGCCGCCCCCGAGGCCGGCGGCGACCGGGATCCGCTTGACGAGCTCGATCCGCACGTCGAGCCGCGCGCCGCTCGCCTCGAGCCACGCCCGCGCCGCGCGCACCGCCAGGTTCGTCGCGTCCATCGGCGGGAGCGCCGCGGCCACGAACGGGTCGTCGGTCCGGATCGTCCCGGCCACCTCCGGCGTCGTGCCCGCCATCGGCTCGATCCGGAGGTGCAGATCGTCGTGCAGGTCGAGGGCGGCGAAGAGCGTGTCGATCTGGTGGTAGCCGTCCCCCCGCAGCGCCGCCACGCGCAGGCCGAGGTTCACCTTGGCCGGCGCGACCGCCCGGATCCCGCTCACGCCGCCCCTCCGGCGGCGAGCGCCGCGATCCAGCCGAGGTCGTCCGGTCCGGTCAGCTTGGCCGCCCACGGGCTCCCCTCCACCAGCGCCACCGTGACGCCCAGGCGCCGGACCAGGCCGGCGTCGTCGGTGGCGGCCAGACCGTCGCGCACGGCGCGTTCGTGGGCCTCGACCAGGACGGCCCGACGGAACCCTTGCGGCGTCTGGATCGCGCGCAGGGCGGCACGGGGTACCGGCCGGTCGTGCTCCGCGTCGTGGAGCGTGTCGGCGACCGGCAACGCGGCGACGGCCGCGCCGTGCGCGCGCGTCGCGTCGAGGACCCGTTCGGCGAGGGCGCGCGGGGCGAGGGGACGGGCGGCGTCGTGGACGAGCACGAGCTCCGCGGTGCAGAGGTCCAGCAGGGCGCGGACCGTGGCCTGGCGCGTCGCGCCGCCGGCGATCACCGTCACGCCGGGCAGGAGCGCGCGCGCCTCGGCGACGCGGTCGGCCGGGACCGCCAGGCAGCGTTCGTCGACCAGCCCGTCGAACAGGGCGACGGCGTGCTCGATCAGGGTCCGCCCGCCGACTCGGACGAACGCCTTCGGTCCGAGTCCGGCCCGCACGCCGAGGCCGGCGGCCGGGATCAACGCGGCGACCGTCACGCCGGTCCGGCCTCCGGATCCTTCCAGCGCGGCGAGCGGCGGTGCGCGACGCCCAAGTGGTCGAGGATGCGGGCCGTGACCGAACCGATCAGGTCGTCGATCGTCTCCGGTCGGTGGTAGAAGCCGGGCGAAGCGGGGATCACCGTCGCGCCCGCGTCGTGCGCCCGGAGCATGTTCTCGAGCATCGGTCGCGGGTACGGCGCCTCGCGCACCGCCAGCACCAGCGGGCGGCGCTCTTTGAGGAAGACGTGCGCGCTGCGCGCCACGAGCGCGTCGCCGAACCCGGCCGCGACCTTCGCGAGGGTTCCGGCGCTGCACGGAACGATCGCCATCGCGTCGGCCCGAAAGGAGCCGGACGCCACCGGTGCGCCCAGGTCCCGGTCGTCGTGCACCGCGTCGGCCAACGACCGGAGGTCGTGGAGGGTGCGGTCGGTCTCGCTGGGGAGGACCTGTTTCGCGCCCGCGGTCACGATCAGGTGCGTCTCGACCCGCTCCGACGCGGCGAGGGCGGCGAGCAGGTCGAAGGCGTAGGCCACGCCGCTGCCGCCCGTCACGCCGACGACGATCCTGCGGGGCGGCGGGGGCACGGCGTCCAAGGTCACGACGTCATCGTACCGTGGCCCCCCGCACGGGTAGTCTGAGGCGTGACCGTGGCCGCCGCCTGGGACGAGGGTCGACGTCTGTTCGACGCGGGCGCCTACTGGGAGTGCCACGAAGCGCTCGAGGGTGCCTGGCTCCGTGCCGACGGCATCGATCGGGCCTTCCTCGGAGGCGTGATCCTGCTCGCGGCCGCCCTCCACAAGGCGCGGGCGATGGGCTCCCCCCGTGGCGGCCGGCGCAACTTCGCCAAGGCGCTGCGCCGTTTGGCGGTCGTTCCGGACGTCTGGTTCGGCGTCGACGTACGCGACCTCGAAGCCCGCGTCCACCATGCGTTGCGCGACCCGGAGCTCGCTCCGACGATCCCGACCGCTGCCGATCCCGGCGCCGCGTCGGACGGCACGATCCGCACGTCGCCCGAGGCTCACGAGCCCGAGGAACGAGAGGAACGTCGATGACCGGACCCGCCCCCGACCCCCTACGGCACGAACAACGCCGCGCGCGCCGGCCGTCCGGCGCGGTGGCGCCGCTGCGCCGTTCCGTGCGCGACCGTCGGATCGCCGGCATCGCCGGCGGCGTGGCCCGCTTCACCGGAGCCGGACCGCGCGTCGTGCGCACGATCTTCGCCCTCAGCGTGCCGCTCTCGTGGGGCGTGACCCTGGGCGGCTACCTGCTGCTCTGGATGCTGCTCCCGCTCGACGGGTCGGAGGATCGGGGCGGGCCAGGGACCTGAGCGGCGGGACCGGTCCGAACCGGTCCCGCCCGCACGGCGGTCAGGTCAGGAGGCGCAGCGGGTCCTCGACCAGTGCGGCCACGCGGTCGAGCAGGGCCGCGCCGCGGTCCGGCGCGACCGCGCCCGCCAGTGACAGCCAGCAGTGCGCACCGTCCTCGTCGTCGACGATGCGGCCGACGACCAGTTGGAGCGGCCCGTCGACGAGCCGCCCTTCGTCCAGACCGTAGGAGGAGAGGTCGACGACCCAGAGGTCGTCGGGTCCGGGCTCGTGGTCGGGGGCGAGCGGCGTCGCGTCGGCGCGCGACCGCGCGATCCCGGCGAGACCGAGCGCCTCCGGTCGGGCGATCTGGACGGCGCCGTCGTCGCCGACGACGGCCAGGTCGACCCGCAGGTCGCCCCAACGCGACGCGGCCGCCCGTGCGGCCCGGTAGACGACGTCCCCCGGGGCGATGCGCGCCTCCCCCTGCGCGGTCGGAGCGCTCTCGTCCTCCGCCGTCGTCCCCTCGTCCTCCGCGGCGTCGAGCACGGCGAGGAGTCCGTCGGCGTCGACCCGTCGCCGCAGCAGCTGCGCCGCATGCACGCCGGCGGCGCGGGGCGCACCGACCGCGTCGGCCGTGGCGGAAGCGCCGG
>SLSQ01000116.1 GCA_007130355.1 Trueperaceae bacterium | reverse complement strand
CGTGTCGGCCAGGCCGGCGCCGGGCTCCGGATCGCCCCCTGGCGCGACCGGCACCACCGCGCCGCCCGGCAGGTCGCCGGCGACCTCGCCCCCCTCCGCGGCCGGCCCGCCGTCGGGCGTGGGCCCCGCATCGGGCGCCTGCGACCGCGGACCGGTGCCGAGCGAGAAGAGGGTCCAGACGATCGCGCCGGCGATCAGCACCAGCCCGAGGATCAGCGCGAGGTCGACGAGACGGTTCTTGATCACGCGTCCATGATTCCAGGTTCCCCGCCGATCGGCCGGTACGCGGCCGACGTTGCGCGGCCGGCGCGGGACCCGGTGCTACGCGGCGCGGCCGGCGCGGGGTCCGGTGCTACACGGCGCGGCCGGCGCCGGCGGGCCCGGTGCTACGCTGCGCCGGTGTCCTGGCCGCTGCTCGTGATCGGGTTCGCGCTGCTCGTCGCCGGGGGCGACGTGCTGGTCCGGGGCGCGGTGGCCCTCGCGGCGCGCCTGAACGTCAGTCCGCTGGTGGTCGGCCTGACCGTGGTCGCGTTCGGCACCAGCGCGCCGGAACTCGCGTCGACGGTCGCTGCGGCCCTCCGGGGCGCGCCGGAGCTCGGCATCGGCAACGTGCTCGGCTCGAACGTGGCCAACGTGGCCCTCATCCTCGGCGCGGCGGCGCTGCTGGCGCCGATCGGGCGGAACGAGGCGTTCGTGCGGCGCGACCTGCCGGTCGGGCTGGCGGCGACGGCGCTCCTGCCGCTGCTGGCGCTCGACGGCACGCTCGGCCGGCTCGATGGGGCGGTCCTGCTGGCGCTGCTGGGGACGTACCTGGCGGTCCTGGCCTGGACCGACCGGGGGAAGGTCCGAGCGCAGGCAGAGGCGGCGCCGGACGCGGGGCCGTGGCGCGCCGCCGGCATCGCCGCGATCGGCATCGGCCTGCTCGTCCTCGGCGCCGAGGCGACCGTCCGCGGCGCCGTCGAGATCGCGACCGCGTGGGGCGTCTCGGAACGGGTGATCGGGCTCACGATCGTGGCGTTCGGCACCAGCCTGCCCGAACTCGCCAGTTCGGTGGCGGCCGCCGTCCGCCGGCAGGGCGACCTGGTCCTCGGGAACATCGCCGGCTCGAACGTGTTCAACGTGCTCGCCGTGCTGGGCGCGACCGCCGCCACCACCCGGCTGCCGGTCCGGCCCGGACCCCTCGCGGTCGACGCCGGCCTGGCGATCGCCGCCTCGCTGCTCCTGCTGCCGTTCCTGCTCCTGGGCGGCCGGCTCGGGCGCGGCGCCGGCGTCACGCTGCTGGCGGCCTACGCCGCCTACCTCGCGTGGGCGTTCGTGGCCGGCTGAGCGGGACGGCGGCCGCGTCCGCGCGTCCTCAGTCGCAGAGCGCCACGGCCTCGATCTCGATCGCCACGTCCTTCGGCAGGCGCGCGACCTGCACCGCGCTGCGAGCGGGCGGATCGTGGTCGAACGTCTCGCCGTAGACGGCGTTGACCGCCTGGAAGTCGTCCATGTCCCGCAGGAAGATCGTGCACTTCACGACCCGAGACGGGTCGCTGCCGCCGGCGCGCAGTACCTCGGCCAGGTTCGCGAGCACCTGACGGGTCTGCACCTCGATCCCGCCGTCGACCAGAGCGCCGTCCGGACGGAGCGGGATCTGCCCCGAGGTGAAGAGGAAGTCCCCGGCGCGGACCGCCTGGCTGTACGGGCCGATGGCGGGGGCGGCACGGTCGGTGCGGACGGTGCGTCGTGCGGCGTTCGATTCGCTCATGCGCCGACGATACCGGCCCGCGCCCCTCAGCGCATCGCGACGAACAGGACCAGCAGGAACGCCAGGTAGGCCGATCCGACGATCCAGAGCCGGTACGGGTACCACGGCTGCTTGCGCATCCAGGTCATCGGTCCGCGGCCCGGGTAGCGCTCCTCGACCTCGCGGATGCCGGTCTGGCGGGTGCCCACCTCGACCGTCCACGGCGCCGCGGCCGGGAGCTCGTACCGCTTCTCGGTCGGGGGCGCGTGGAGGACGTCGGCGACGACGGCGCTGACGTTGTCCGGGCTGCCCCGTTCGTCGGCGGCGTCGAGGAGCGCCTCGACGGCACGTTCGGGAGGACCGTCGGCGAGCCGTTCGTGCAGCACCGCCTCGGGCAGGACCGAGGTGAGGCCGTCGCTGGCGATCAGCAGCCGGTCCCCCTCGCGCAGCCGCACGTGCGCCAGGTCGAGCCGGAACCGGTCGGTCGCGCCCAACGCGTTCGTGATCACGTTGCGCCACCGGTGGCGGCGGGCTTCCTCTTCGCTCAGGAGCCCCTGCCGAACGCGTTCGGCGACCCAGCTGTGGTCCTCGGTGAGGGGCGTGAGCACCCCGTCGCGGAGCAGGTAGGCGCGGGTGTCGCCGACGTGCGCGATCAGGCCGATCTCGCCGTCGATCAGCACGGCGGTCATGGTGGTGCCCATGCCCTCGTGGCGCGGGTCGGAACGCGCCTCGGTAAGGACGCGGCGGTTCGCGCTCTGCAGCGCCCGGGCCAGGGCGGCCGGCGGATGGGCGCGGGCCGCCTCGAGCGCGGCCCGGACCGCCTCGGTAGCGTGCGTGCTGGCGACTTCGCCGGTGTTGTGCCCGCCCATGCCGTCCGCCACCAGCAAGAGCGGGCGTCCGCCGGCCGAACCGGCGTAGACCGCGTCCTGGTTGACGGACCGAACCTGACCGGCCCGGGTCGCGGCGGTCGCGCGCACCTGGGCCGACACGTCCGCGACCGGCGTGGACGCCCCTG
>SLSQ01000258.1 GCA_007130355.1 Trueperaceae bacterium | reverse complement strand
TTCGGAGCGGGAGCGGACGGCGGTGGGGGCGAGGTCGGCGCTGGCGGCGTCGCCCGTGCCGGCGGGTACGGATCGCCGTCGCGCGCCACGCGTTCGCCGCTCCGGTTCATGAGCCGCACCAGCAGGTAGACCGCGCCGGCCACCAGGGCGATCGGCACCAGGAACCGCAGCAGCGACCAGATCAGGGCCGCGACCCAGGTGAAGGCCGTGCCCGCCAGGCCCAGCAGCCACCCGACCAGCCACACCAGGCCGGTGCCCACCAACAGGGCGATCAGCCCGAAGACGACCAGCTCGACGATCTCCTGCACGGATCGTTTCATACGGCGAGTATAGCAGCGGGGAAGCGGCGTCCGGACGGTGCGGCGGCGCGGGGCGGCAGCGGGGATAGACTCGCCGGATGGACGTCACCCTGACCCCCGAACGCATGGTGCACGGCGGACGTGCGCTGGCGCGCACCGAGGACGGATCGGTCGCGCTGGTCACCGGCGCAATCCCGGGGGAGACGGTCCGCGCACGGCTGCGCACCGTCTCGGGGGTGCTGCAGGGCGAGGCGACCGAGGTGCTCGAACCCGACCCCGATCGCGTGCCGACGCCCGAGCACCCCGGGCTCGACCTCGGCTTCGTGCGGTACGAGCGGCAGCTCGCGCTCAAGGCGGAGGTGCTGCGCGACGCGGCACGACGGGCGGGCGTGCCGCTGCCCGATCCGGAACCGCGGGTGCGGCCGTCGCCGCAGGAGTGGGCGTACCGGGGCGGGATCCAACCGGCGGTCCGTAGCGGGCGGCTCGGCTACCGCAGGCCCGGGACCGACGAGGTCGTGCCCCTGGACCGGGACCCGACCGCGACGCCGGCCCTCCAGCGGGCGTGGACGATCCTCGAGGCGGCCGACCTGCCCCCCGGAATCGTCGAGGTGGCGCTGCGCGGCAACGACGCGGGCGAGGCGCTGGCGGCGTTCGTCACGGTGGTGCCCGACCGGGAGTTGCTCGACCTCGCCCACCGCCTGGTCGGGGCCGGTCTGGCCGGCGTGGCGGTCGCACCGTGGAACGAGGCGGGTCGGTTCCGGTCCGGGAAGTCGCGGCTGGCCGGCCGGCGCGCCATCCGGCAACGGTTCGGCGACGTCGAGGCGTCGGTGAGCGCGACCGCGTTCGCCCAGCCGAACCCGGCGGCCGCCGGCGAGGCGTACCGGGCGCTGGTCGCCATGACGCCCGGCGGCCGGCACGCGGTCGAGCTGTTCGCGGGAAGCGGCCTGATCGGAATGCACCTGGCCGGCCGGTACGCGCAGGTCACGGCGGTCGAAGGGTCGTTCGAGAGCGTGGCGCGGGGACGGGCCGACGCCGAACGGCTCGGAACCTCGAACCTGACGTTCGTCCGGGCGGACGCCCGACGGGTCGCCCTGCCGGACGCCGACCTGATCGCGGTCGATCCGCCCCGCTCCGGACTCGCCAAGCCGCTCCGCACGCGGATCTCGGCCTCGGACGCCAAGGTGCTCGCGTACATGGCGTGCGACGTCGCGTCGTGGGCGCGGGACGCGCGTGACCTGCGCGACCACGGCTGGCGCCTGGCGGAGGTCGCCGCGTTCGACTTCCAGCCGCACACGCACCACCTCGAACTCGTGACGCGGTTCGAGCGCTGACGCCCCGCTCCGGCGGTAGCATGCGGGAATGCTGGCGAAACGGATCGTTCCCTGCTTGGACGTGCACGCCGGTCGCGTGACCCGCGGGCAGCAGTTCGGTCGGGCCGAGGAGGGCGGACTCGCCGACGTCGGCGATCCGGTCGCCCTGGCCGTGCGCTACGACGCGCAGGAGGCCGACGAACTTGTGCTGTACGACATCACCGCCACCTCCGAAGGGCGTGGGACGATCCTCGACGTGCTGACGCGGGTCGCCGAGCGCTGCTTCATGCCGCTCACGGTCGGCGGCGGCGTGCGGACGCTCGACGACGTGCGGGCGCTCATGCACGCCGGGGCGGACAAGGTCTCGATCAACTCCGGCGCGGTGGAGGACCCGGACCTGATCCGACGGGCCGCCGAGCACTACGGGTCGCAGGCGATCGTGCTGTCGATCGACGCCAAGCGGGCGGGACCCGGCGGTCCGCTCGAGGTGGTCGTCGCCGGCGGCCGGAAGCCGACCGGCATGGAGGTCGTCGCCTGGGCCGAGCGGGGTCAGGCGCTCGGGGCGGGCGAGATCGTGCTCAACTCGATCGACGCCGACGGCATGAAGACCGGCTACGACGTCGCCGGAACGCGTGCGGTGGCGCGCGCGGTCGACCTGCCGGTGGTCGCTTCGGGCGGTGCGGGGAACGCCGAGCACATGCTCGAGGTCCTCCGCGACGGCGAGGCCGACGCGGCGCTCGCGGCCGGGATCTTCCACCGTGGCGAGACGACGGTCGGGGCCGTGAAACGGCGGCTGGCCGAGGCGGGAATCGCGGTGCGGCTCGACGAATTGGGGCCGGAGCCGGACCGCGCCGAGAACGGTCCGACGTGAGCGACGACGTTTCCGACGAGCGGCGCGACGACGCAGGCGGCGACCTGCGGGACGAGACCCGCGCCGTCCACGCGGGGGGCGAGCCGGACCCCGGTACCGGCGCGGTGGCGCCGCCGATCCACCCGAGCACCACCTACCTGCGGGGTGCGGACGGTTCGCCGGTCGGCGGCTACGTCTACGCCCGGACCGCCAATCCGACCCGGGAACGGCTGGAGCGCGCGCTGGTCGGCATCACGCCGGGCGCCGGAGCGGCGGCGGCGTTCGCGA
>SLSQ01000140.1 GCA_007130355.1 Trueperaceae bacterium | reverse complement strand
TTCCGCGACCAGTACCCGGGCGTCACCGTGCTGGCCCACCCCGAATGTCCGCCCGACGTGCTCGACGCCGCCGACTTCGTCGGCTCGACCGCCGGCATGATCGACTACGTCGGCGACCACCGCCCCGGCCGCGTGGTGATGGTCACCGAGTGCTCGATGAGCGACAACGTGGCCGCCGAGTACCCGGAGATCGAGTTCGTGCGCCCGTGCAATCTCTGCCCGCACATGAAGCGGATCACGCTCCCCAAGATCCACCGGGCGCTCGCCACGCTCGAGCACGCGGTCGAGGTCGACCCCGCCACCGCAGCCGCCGCACGCCGCGCGGTCGAACGGATGCTCGACATCGGACGCGGAACCGTCCGCACGTGAGCCACGCCACCGTCGGCGCGGACGCCCCGAACGCCGTACGCTCCGTACCCAGCGACGTGGCGATCATCGGAGCCGGCCTCGCCGGTATGACGGCCGCGCTGCGCGCCGGTGGGGACGTGAGCGGAGACGAGATCGTGCGGGCGCTCGCGGCCCCGGTCCGCCGCGCCCTCTGGATCCGGACGTTGGAGTGCGTACACGTCACCGGCCTGCTGCGCACCGAAGAGGACATGGTCGGGGCCGAGGCCCACGTTCTCGCGCCCACGTCCGAGCAGGGCCGCAAGGTCCGGGTCCGGCGGCTGTACGACCGCATCACCAACCCGCCCGAAGCGACCGGCGAAGGAGGGGCGATGGCCGTCCGCGCAAGTGCGCGGCTTGCCGACCTGGAGTTCGTGCAGGTGCACCCGACCGCGCTGGACGTCGACATCGATCCCGCGCCGCTGCTCACCGAAGCGTTGCGCGATGAGGGCGGCGTGCTGATCGGCGCGAACGCCGCGCGACGCGTGTACGTGGACTCGCCGGTACCGCGCGTCGGACAGGACCCGCCCGCGAAGCGCGTCGCGCCCGCTGCGGCTGCGCGATGAGCGCTGCTTCCACGAATCCCGGAGGCGCACGGCCGCTCCCGCCGCTTCCCACCGTGCTGATCGAGGACGTGGTGCGCAGCGCCCTCGAGGAGGACCTGGGCCGCGCCGGCGACCTGACCAGCGACGCGATCGTGCCGCACGACGCGCGCGCGACCGGCCGTCTGCTGGCCCGCCGCGACGGCCGTGTCGCCGGCCTCGCTGCGGCGCTCGCAACGTTCCGGATCCTCGATCCCGACGTCCGCTGCGAGGTCGTGGTCGGTGATGGTGGCGACGTGCGCGCGGACGGCGGCGGCGCGGACGGTAGCGGCGCGAACGATCCGAGCGCGAACGGACCGAGCGCGGACCGTCCGAGCTCGCACGGATCCTGCGAACCCGGCACGATCGCGCGCGTGCACGGTCGAGCCGGCGCGCTGCTCGGTGCCGAACGCGTGGCGCTCAACCTACTCGGTCGCCTGAGCGGGATCGCGACCGCCACGCGCGCCGCCGTTCACGCGGCGCACGGCACCCGAGCGCGCATCACCTGCACCCGCAAGACCACGCCCGGCCTGCGCGCCCTCGAGAAGTTCGCGGTCCGCGCCGGCGGCGGCGCCAACCACCGGTTCGGGCTGGACGACGCGATGCTGATCAAGGACAACCACGTCGTGCTCGCAGCCGGCGTCCGCCCGGCGATCGAGCGTGCCCGTGCGCACGCAGGGCACCTGGTCCGGATCGAAGTCGAGGTCGACGACATGGACCAGTTGGAGCAGGCGCTCGAGGCTGGCGCCGACGCGATCCTGCTGGACAACATGAATCCGGATCAGATTCGTGAAGCGGTCCGCCGCACCGCAGGCCGGGCGACGCTCGAAGCGTCGGGAGGCATAGGCCCGAACGAGGTGGCCGCGTACGCCGCCACCGGCGTGGACGTGGTATCGCTCGGCTGGCTGACCCACAGCGTGCCGTCGCTCGACGTATCGCTCGATCTCGTCCCCGACGCGACGCGCGCTGGGGCCGACCGAGCCCCGTGCTAGCCTCGCGCCATGCGCGTGCGACCCGCGAACGAACGTTCGCCCGGAACCGGTCCCGAACCACCGGAGATCGCACGGATCCGTGACGCACTCCGAGACGATCCGGACCTGAGGCTCGCGATCGTGTACGGATCGGCCGCGACCGGCGACCTGCGGTTCGAGAGCGACGTCGACGTCGCGGTCCTCGACCCGAACCCGCTGGACGCCAAACGCAAGATCGAGCTGATCGAACGCCTCGCGACGGCCACCGGCCGTCCGGTCGACCTGGTCGACCTCCGAACCGCGGGCACGGTGCTGCTGCGCGAGATCCTGACGCGGGGCCGTGTCGTCCTCGAGCGCGACCGCGAGGACCGCATGAGCCTGATCATGCGGATGCTGGTCGAGGTCGAGGACTTCCTTCCGATCGTGGAGCGCGAGCGGCGCGAGCGACGCGACGAGTGGTTGGGGCGGGGCGAGTGACCGACCCCGTGATCTCGGCCAAGATCGAATCGCTCGCCCGTTGCCTCGCGCGGGTGGAGGACCGCCGCGGCGAGAGCGTGGACGAACTGATCGCCGACCTCGACCGCCAGGACGTCGTCGTGCTCAACCTGACCCGAGCCGTTCAGCTCTGCGTCGACGTCGCGGTACGTGCGACGTCGCGAGCCGGCAAGCCGACCCCCGACACGATGGCCGACGCGTTCGCCGACCTGGCCGACGAGGGCGTCCTCGCGCACGATCACGCGGCCCGCCTGCGCGCCGCGGTCGGGTTCCGCAACATCGCCGTGCACGCGTACGGGAAGCTCGACTGGAACGTCGTGCACGCCGT
>SLSQ01000339.1 GCA_007130355.1 Trueperaceae bacterium | reverse complement strand
GAGCGGCGCCCTCCGGCCAGCCCGCCTGCGCGTAGCTCTGCACCAGGAACACCGGGACCCACGCCCACATCGCGTACAGCTCCCACATGTGGCCGAGGTACCCGAAGTTCGCGAGCCGCACGCCGCGATCCCGCAGCGCCACGGTCACCTGGCCCCAACGGAACGGGGCGCTCGCGCCGAACGCGGGGCCCGGTCGCACCAGGACCGCCACGATGAGCGCCGCCGCCAGCGCGGACGCCGACGCCGCCAGCACCACCGAACGCCAGTCGGTGGTCGATTCCGGCCCGAGCAGGAACGCACCCATCAGGTGCGGCGACGCCGAACCGACCGCCAGCGCCCCGACCAGAAGGCCGACGCAGAAGCCCCGGTCGCGCACGCACCAGCTGGCGATCAACTTCATGCCGACCGGGTATACGCCCGCGAGGGTCGCGCCGGTCAGGAAGCGCAACGTCAATACCGCGGCCACGCTCGGGGCGGCCACCACGATCGCGGCGTTCAGCAAAGCCCCCACCACGGCGCTGAGCGCGAACAGGCGCTGCGCGGAGACGCGGTCGGCGAGCGTCAGCAGCGCGCTCGTGAGGGCTCCGACCACGAAACCGAGCTGCACGCTCGCCGTGAGCCACCCCACCTGGCCGGGCGTGAGCGCGAGCTCCTCCCGCAGTTGCGGCGCCACCGCGGTCGCGGAGAACCAGAGCGCCATCGCCAGCAGCTCCGCCACGGTGAGCGCCGCCACCGCGCGCACCTTGCCGTGCGGCCGCTGCTTCCCGGTGTCCACGCGAGCGACGATAGCCGATCGTCGGGCGGGGGACGAGATCCGGCGCTCGGAGGCGGCGAGCGCCGCTACGTCGCGCGACCGGAGCGCCGACCTCCGGAGAGCGACTCCTCGCTCCCGGCACGCTCGGCCGGAACGTGCATGTTCCTGAGCAGGAGGGCCAGCGCCACGAGCGAACCGACCGTGAAGAACGCCCACAGCCCGAGCAACCCGTCGCCGCCGCCCGCGGCCAGCGCGCCGCTCGCGAGCGAGCCCACGGCGAGCATGCCGGCGTAGATCGCGCCCTTGACGTTCATGACGACGGCGATCACGAACCCCCAGCCGCGCCGCGCCCAGAGCCACGCCGCGCCGAGAGCGACCGGCGCCACCACCAGCGACAGGTCGAGCGCCGCGATGAGGCGGAACGGCTCCGTCCCGATCTCGGGCGCCCGGCCCGTCAGGACGTACGCCAGCCACTGAGCCGTCCAGGCGAGCCCCAGCACGGCGGCCCAGACGGCCATGTAGGCCGACACCGGCCTCGCGGGCGTCGCCCGCGAGAACGACCTGCCGATCGCGACCGGATCGAGCATCGCCACGCCCGTGACCAGGGCCGCCCCGCTCGCCGTGAACGCCGCCACGTAGATCAAGAAGTGCGCGTTCAGCTCGGCCCCGAACAGGTAGAACGCGTAGTTGTACAGGGCGTACTGGAGCGCTCCGAGCAGCACCAGATGGCCCCGCGCCGACCCGCGCCGGGCCAGCGCCAACGACGCGAACAGGACGGGTACGGCGACGAGCAGCGTCACCGGGTCGTTCACGCGCCAGGCGTTCAGCGCGAACTCCGCGTCGCGGTACAGCCCGGGCAGGAACGTGCCCGCCGCGGACTGCACCACCATCGCCGAACCCACCACGGTCGCGAGGCCGTACGTCGCACGACGTCGACCGTCCACCGCGTCGCTCCGACGCGAACCCAGCTCGAGACCGTGCACGATCGATCCCTCCTTCCCGTGTGCCGTGCCGGCGGATCCGGCGCCGGCACGGACTACGCCTCGGCCGCGCCGTCCTTCCCGTCGCCCTCCTTCTTCTCGCCCTTCTGGGCGGCGATGATCTTGCCGACCAGGTCGGGCAGGTGCTCGAACGCCTCGGCCAGGCGGCCTCCCCGTCCCGGAGCGGCCATGACCTGAACTTCGCCGTCGCGCATCACGATGAACGCGGCCGGCTCGACCCGCACGCCGCCCCCGCCGCCGACGCCGGAACCTTGACCCTGCTGGGACGTCTTGGGGTCGGTCCCTCCGCCCTCGCCGCCGCCCGCGCCGACGCCGACGGCGACGCGGATCACCGGCACGACCGTGGTGTCGCCGAGCGTCATCGGTTGGCCGATGATCGATTCGGTGGCCGCCACCTTGCGGAACTCCTCCATGAGTCCGTCCAGAAGCTCTTTCGCCGACATCTCGTCCCCCTTCTCCGGGCGCGCGGTTCGTCAAGCGAACGCTCGAGCGCGCCTCCGTTCTTTCAGGTACGCCCAGGCCAGCCGTACGGCCGGACCGGACAGGCGAATCGGGCGCAGGCGCAACGCCAGTTCGGCGCTCCCCCGCGGCGTGGTGGCCACGAAGTCGGCGCCCAGATCGACGCGCGCGTCGGGCCAAACGCCGCGAAGCGCGGACGCCAGCGCGTAGCCGTAGCCGTACAGTTCCCCGGTGAGGGCGGGATCGTCGCTGGCGACGACCGCCGCGAGTCGGAATCGTTCGACGTGCACCAGGTGGAGCGTGCGCTTAAGCTCCCGTACGCTCGCGGCGAGAAGGCGCCGCCAGGCCGCCCACGACAGGCGAGGCTCGCGACGTCGCCGCCGCTCGCTCTTCGTCGGCTTCTCGGAGTCCTGCTCGGCGCTGCCGGTGGCCCGCGTCTCCCCTGCCTCGGCGTCGTCGATGGAGTCGGGGCCGGAGCGCAGCGGTCGCACCAGGATCCGCCAGCGGAGCAGCCGCACCTCCAGCCGGTCGCGGCGCGTGTCGACGTCG
>SLSQ01000104.1 GCA_007130355.1 Trueperaceae bacterium | reverse complement strand
CGCTTCGCGCCGGCCGACCGCCTCGCGCCCGGCCGCGCCCGGCCGCCGCACCCGCAGCCCCTCCGGAAGGGGTGCGAGCGCGTCGTAGAGAGCGTCCGTCCACTCGTCGAGCAGGGCCTGGCCCGCGATCAGGGCCCGCGCTTCGGGCACCAGCTCCTCGACGTCGTCCGGATCGGGATCGGTCGGATCGAGCGGCGCGAAGAGCTCGGCGAGACGCCGGGGCAGCCGTGCGAGCCGGTAGAACGTCGTCTCCGCCTCCGGTGGAACGCGGACGGTCGGTGCGGCCGCGTGCACCGTGGCGGCGACCCGGAGCGCCGCCGCTTCCGGGCCGTCCGCGGCGAGGGGCGGCGCCGACGCCGGCGAGGGAAGGAACGAAGGGCGACCGGAGGGCACGCCCCGAGCCTACCGGAGCCGCGAGGGCCCGCGAAGCTCCGGTAGCACGTCCTGCGCGCATCCGGGGGCCGTCGACCCCCGTGGTAGCCTGAACTTCGTGCCTCGGCCCGCTCCTACCCGAATCCGAACGCGTCGCCGCCTGCTCCTGGTGGCGTTGATCTGGGCCGTCGTCCTCGGATTCGCGGTGATCGCGTTCGCGCTGGCGCGCGGCTACTTCGAGGTGCCCGAGTCCCGGACCCCGGCGGTGGCAGGAATGTCGCTCGAGGAGGCGACGCGGGAGGTCCGCGACGCCGGGCTGCGCCTACGGACCTACCCGGTCGAGGCGCCCGGCACGCCCGCCGAGGTGGTGGTCGAGCAGTCGCCGCCCGCGGGCGCGCTGGTGCGGGAGGGGCGCGTCGTCGACGTCGGCGTCCACGTGCCTTCCGAGAGCGGGCGCATGCCGGCCCTGGTCGGGGCCGCCGAGGCGGACGCGATCGCCACCCTGCGCAGCGTCGGATTTCCCGCGCCCGACGTCTCCTACGTCCGGATCGACGGGCCGGTCGGGCGCGTCGTGGAACAGGCGCCGGCCCCCGGGTCGGCGCTCGGGGCCGGCGAACGCGTGCTCCTCGAGGTGAGCCGCGGGCCCCGGCCCAGCGACGTCGAAGTTCCCGACGTCTCCGGCGTCGAGGTCGAGTCGGCGGTCGCCCAGCTCACCGCCCTCGGTCTTCGCAGCGTCGAGGCGGTCGCCGTCGACGTCAGCGCGCTCCGTCCCGGAACGGTGGTGCAGCAACGACCCGAAGCGGGCGCCGTGATCGCGCCCGGCGAACCGGTCACGCTGGGCTACGCGCTCGAGGGCGGCCGGGTCGCACGGGTGCCCGACCTGTCCGGGACCGACCCGACGTTCGCGCGCGTGTCGTTGGCCGCCGCCGGCCTTCGACTCGGTCCGGTCGAGGTGGTGCGCGATCCCGACCGGCCGTCCGGCGTGGTCGAGACCCGTCCGTCGGGTACGACCGTCGTCGGGGGCGTGGTGGCGCTGGTGGTGAACGCCCCGGACGGAGGGGCGGTCGACCTGGGACCGGAACTCGACCCGGAGCTCGGCGTCGACCGACCGGACGATCCGCCCGGACCGGACGGCCCCGCCGGCGGACCGGCGGAAGGACTCGGCGACGACGACGTCGCGACCGATCCGGACGCCGAGGAACCGCTGCCGGAGGGGGCGCGCCGGGTCCCGTTCCAGTTCGATCCGGCGGTGCTGGGCGTCCGCAGTCTGATGGAGGAGGGCTACGAGCTCCGGCTCGTCGTGCGCGACGACGAGGGCGAACGGGTCGTCCTCGAGCAGGACGTGCCGGGCGGGCGCACGGTCGAGGCGCAGGTGGTCGTGCACGGGGACGAAGCGTTGCTGCAGACCTACGTGAACGGCGTGTTCTTCCAGGCCTGGCGTCCCTGACCCGGAGCGGAATGAACGATTTCGCACGGGGACGGTGCGTCAGAGCGCATGCTGGGCGAGGACGACGGAACCGGCGGCGCGCGGTACCCTGGCGGCGCTAGGCGCGCACCGGCCGCGCCGTTCCCGGCGACCGAAGGAGGCTGGCCATGGACCGCGACATCGCACCGCTGGCGAAGCGACTGGCGGAGGAGAACAACGTCGACTGGCGTTCCCTGAAGGGGAGCGGCCACGACGGACGGATCGTCGAACGCGACGTCCTCGACTACCTCGCCCGCGTGATGGCGGGCGAGGCGGACGTCGACCCCACCCCCGAACCGGTTCCGGAGGGGATGGACGCCTGGCCCGACGCCGACCGCGACGGGGCGCCGGCGCCCGAGTCGGCCGGCGCACCGCCGCCTGCCGCGACGCCGCCCGACGACGAGGACGACGGCCTGCTCCTCGCCGGGGACGACCTGTTCGAGGGGGAGCGCTCCGATCTCGCGGTCGAGGCGGACGGCGCGTCCGGGACGGCGACCGCACGCGACGCCGCCGTCCCGGAGGCCGCTGCCGGACCCTCGGACCGCGACGACGACCTCGTCGGATCGGACGGCGGCCTCTGGCAGGACCCCCCGCCCGGGCCGACGTCGAGCGCCGACGCCGACGCCGCACCCGACCTGTTCCTCGACGACGATTCCGGTCTCGGGGCGGCCGGCGGCGACCGGAGCGCGCACGATCCGGAGGAGGGGGGCGGGAACGCGTTCGACTTCGGCGGGATGCCGGGCGCGGAGACGGTGGACCACGAGCCGACGCGGGAGCCGCCGACCGCGGCGCCTCCCGCCGAGACGCCGGCGGAACCGCCGGCCGAATCCCCCGCCGCGCCCGCGGGACAGGAGGACGACCTGGCGTTCGATCTCGGCGCCGCGGAGCCGGACGACCCGGCGGTGCGCGACGACCTCTCGCACCTCG
>SLSQ01000060.1 GCA_007130355.1 Trueperaceae bacterium | reverse complement strand
TGTTGGTTATGTCGTAGAAGATATAGCCAAAGCCATTTTCGGGAATGTCAAGGAGGAAATTCGATGGGCCGCTGAGTGCGAGCTGTACACTAACCAGTTCATCGCCTGGGCAGGTTCCCCATATGGGATGGTGTTCGGGTTTGAGCGGACTGTTTGAAGAAAATCTTTCAGGTTCTTCTGGAATATTGGTCACACACCATTGACTCAGATTTTGATCAAAATTTGAAGCATTATTAAACATCCCGAACATATTTGTGACACTGTTGACATCCCAATATCCGATATCCCGGTTAAAGCTGGAGGCGTCCCAAAACATCCCATACATATCCGTGACACTACTGACATCCCAGTTTCCAATATCCTGGTCAAAAGATGATGCTCCACTAAATATTCCATACATATCCGTGACACTACTAACGTCCCAGCTACCGATATCCTGGTTAAAAGCGGATGCCAGAATAAACATCGCAGCCATATCTGTAACATTGCTTACATCCCAGCTTCCGATATCCTGGTTAAAAGATGAGGCACTACTGAACATGTCATTCATGTGTGTGACATTACCGACGTTCCAGCTACCGATATCTTGGTCGAATGAATATGCTGCGTTAAACATCCTGGCCATATTTATAACATGATTGACATCCCAGCTTCCAATATCCTGGTTGAAGAGAATTGCGTGTTGAAACATATATGACATGTCCGTAACACTGCTGACGTCCCAACTTTTAATATCACCATTGAAAAGACCAGGAGCATCCCAGTTGGCAGCAAACAGACGACTCATATCTGTGATGTCGCTGGTACATGTTGTTGATGCATTTTCCTCTGTTATTTGATCACGCGTTCTTTTCGTATAAGCTATACCATTAACAGTACCTGTTTCACCCACTTCTGCTTTTGGACACTTGACAGTCACCCCGTTTTCAGCCAGGTAGAAATTAGGGTTTATTAACTCTTCTTCAGTCATAAAACTACGATAAGTCGACCAAGCGCTTATGCCATCATTATTTGAAGCTCTTACTCTCCAGAAATAAGACGTCCCCTGATCAAGGCCAGATATTGTCCGGGAGGTACCGGTTATTGTGCTTTGATCAAATATGATGCTCGAACCAGAAAAGTCATTGCTTTTTGCAACCTGAAGGTGATAGGCCGTAGCGCCACTTACACTGCTCCAGCTCAAAGTCGGGTTCATAGAGATATCTGTTGCTAAATCCGGTGGATGTAATAGAATCGGGGTATCAAGAACTTGATCTGGAATAGAAAAACTGGGCTCTTGTGTCCAGTCCCACGAATCCGTCAAAACCCACCCCGAATAATCTGTCTCTGTGAAAAGTGGACGAACATAATAGTCACCAGCTTCGTCAGGTACATAATTGAATGTTATGGAACTGCTGGAAAGCGGCGGCGCCACGGAGCTGATTGTCTCCTGATGTACAATATTCGAGGTTGAACCCCTGGCGATTTCCAGGCCAACCCGAGTATCCAGCTCTGCATTTTCGCCATTTGCTATTCCTACTTCAATTGTCAGTTCTTGGCCAAGACTTACAGAGGATGGGTTTAGTATCAAGGATGAAGCATATGGCGCCACCCTTGACAGCTCAACTGCTATCGTTTGGTTGCTTCCGGAATTCACATCCAGAACCCCGCCCCAAAATTCATTATCACTCATGTGAGGTGTAGGGTTGTAACCTTCAAAATGAAAGTTCTGGTTTGCAGGCACATTTGTGAAATAAGCAATACCCGAGGCATTGGTGGTTGTTTCACTAATAAATTGCCAGTCCGTGTCGTATTTCACAACGATTGCACCAGCACGTGGGGAGTTGGTTTGGTCGAGAACCGTGACGGCAAAATTCGACGTCTGCGCATTAACTTCCGCGGTGAAGCCATTCAGCATTATCATTAACACGAGATATAATGTGGCGATGGCACCTGAATGATATGGATAGTTCATGGCTTCCCTATAGTAAACTGATGTGTGGATTAGCAGGTCTCTTTCTTCTTTGATTTTGATGAAGCCTCGTATCTAATACTTTTTCCGAGTCCTCACGTGTATGAAGGCCGAAAGCGGCATAATTGGCCCTAAATTGATTGGATATGAAGTGCGTATTTGGATTCTACTAAGCCGTATTCGGCGTAACAGTCCAGTTTTCTGATCTGGATTTTTACTTGATGCCCCCTATAAATGAACCTCCCAATGAGTCATCAATGTGTTTTTGGATATACAGCTTGTACTCAGGGTTAATTGTATCGATCCCATCGGATACTTTGATAATGTACTTTTTTATAAACCCTTGAAATAAAGTAACTGATGGAAATATCATTTACAACTTTTATCAATAGATGTAAAGATAAAACCGGTTTCTAAAGACTCAGACCGCATCCACCCCGAAATTAAACCACCTGAGCATTTGACTGTCACAAGAGGGCAAGTTTAGCGCGGGGTTGAGGCCGCATCCACCCGAAACAGAACCAACATGGCCGCAACCAGCTGAATTGCCATCCATACGGATCCTATCCATCCGTAACAGGACCAGGATGATGGACACATCCACACGAAACCCTTCGACTGGGAACATGTCCATCCATCCTGTTTCACGAACACTACTTCACGAGCATCATTTTCTTGACTTCATTGTGTCCGGGAGTAATGATCTGATAAAAATATACGCCGCTGCTCAGTTGTTGGCCTGCATTTTCAATATTCCAGATAACCGTATGTGTGCCTGGCGTCACATTGCCATCAAACAGCCTGGTAATATGGCGCCCGAGTACATCAT
>SLSQ01000340.1 GCA_007130355.1 Trueperaceae bacterium | reverse complement strand
TCGGACGAGGCGGCCGCGCCCGGTGCCGCCGCGAACGTACCGCTCGATCCGGACGCGCAGGCGGGCGGCGACGCGCCCCGGCCGGGGCAACCGGGCGACCTGCCCGACGCCGCGGCGGACGCTCTGGGCCTGTCCGCGGGTCCGGACGGCGATCCGGACGGCGGGGGCGCGCCCCAGGCGACGCCGCCGCCGTTCAACCAGACGCGGCCGCGTCCGCTCGCGGTGGTGGTCGACAACGCCAACCCCGGCTACGCGCGCCTGTCCGGCCTCACCGCGGCGTCGTGGATCGCGGAGATGCCGGTCGAAGGGGGCCAGACCCGCCTGATGCCGGTGTTCGACGTGCGGACGCCGGGGCAGGTCGGTCCGGTGCGCAGCCTGCGGGACTACTTCGTGCACCTGGCCGAGCGGACCGACGCCGTGCTGGTGCACGACGGGGGCTCGCCCGGAGCGTTGATCGCGCTGCAGGACGCCACGCGTCCGTCGCTGAACGCCTTCCAGCGGGGCGACCTGTTCAGCCGTGCGGCGGACGGTTCGCCGCCGTACAACCTGTTCAGCCAGGGCAGCGCCCTCCGCGGGGCGATCGCCGGTCTGGGCGTGAGCCCGAACCGGCTGGTCGAGGGGTTCCGTCCGATGGAGCCGCAGGACGAGGACGAGGTCGAGCGGGCCGACGAGGTCGACATCGTGTGGGGGGGCGTCTACCGCAGCGGGTTCGTCTACCAGGCGGCTCAGGACCGCTACCGCTGGTACCGCAACGGTGCTCCGGGGGTCCAGGCGGACGGGCAGGCGATCCTGGTCGACGCGGTCCTGATCGCCCGCATCGACTCCCGACAGATCCCGGGCGACACCGAGGGGCGACTGTTCATCTCCGTCGACGCGGGCGGTCCGGCGACGCTGTTGTGGCGCGGCACCGTGCAGTACGGACGGTGGAGCGCGGACGGCGGCCTGCGCTTCACGACCGAGGAGGGGACGGAGGTGGCGCTCGAGGCGCTGCGCACCTGGGCGGCGTTCGTGCCGACCGCGCAGACGGTCGAACTGAGGTAGGGCGCCGGCGTCAGGTCCGGCTGGTGGCGAGCCGTTCGTCGAACATCAGGCCGCGGAGGCGGACCCGTACCCCGTCGCTGGCCGTGTCGAGCTCGCCCCAGACGTACTCGTCGGCGTGGCCGTTGGCGTCGAGGAGCAGGGCGCGCCCCTTCGAGGCGAGGTTCAGGCCGCCGCGGACCGGCGTGTGCCCGTAGACGCCGAGCCGCCAGTCGGTACCGGCGAGGTAGTCGCGGTCGTCGTAGATCCACTTGCGCCGGTTTTCGAGGTAGAAGGCGGTGTCGTAGAGGTTGTGTTCCGGGCGGGGGCCGACGTGCGCGAAGTGCACGCCGTCGATCACCCGTTCCCGTGGCCAGGTGCCGATCCAGTCGGCGAGGTCGTCCGGCAGCGGGGTGCCGTAGTCCGGCTTCCACTCGAGGTGGGTGATGTCGTCGCTGCGGAGCGGTCCCTGACCGGGGTCGATCGCGTTGTGGTCGTGGTTCCCGAGCAGGATCGTGACCGCCTCCTCGGGCAGGGGCGCGGTCCAGTCGCGGACGCGCCTCAGGAACGCCTCCTGCGCCTTCTCGACGCGCCGCAGGTGCTCCGGATCGAACTCGTCGTAGGTGCCGACGTTCGCGAGCTCGGCGTAGACGTCGCGACGCTTGCCGTGGATCAGGTCGCCGAGCAGCACCAACCGCACCGAGGCGTCACGGAGCGATGCGGCGGGGCCGCCGCCGTCCGGGTCGCGCAGCCCGGCCTCGTCGAGCATGCGCCAGAGCTTCTCTTCCTGGGCGTGGAGGTCTCCGATGACGACGATCCGCAAGCGAAACCTCCCCGCGCGGCCGTCAGCGCCGGCCGGCGTGGGTCTCGAGCAGCGGAAGGGGATCGATCGGCGTGCCGGCCTCGCGGACCTCGAAGTGCAGGTGCGGTCCGGTCACGCGGCCGGTCGCACCGACCCGCGCGATCAGATCGCCGGGCGCCACCTGCTGTCCCTCGCGGACGAGCAGCTCGGAGGCGTGCGCGTAGTAGAACTCGCGGTCGCCCTGCTCGATGATCACCAGTTGGCCGAACCCGCCCATCCATCCGGCGAAGGAGACGGTTCCGGCGGTGGCGGAGACGATCGGGTCGCCGGTACGGCCGTCGATGTCGAGACCGTAGTGCTGGTTCGTGCCGCCGACGCGGAGCGGCCGCCACCCGAAGCGGGAGGTGATCGGTCCGTCGAGCGGCCACACCATGGCGGCGGACGGTTCCGGCGCGGGGGCGGGCGCCGGGTCCGGGGCGGGCGCCTGCGCGGCGGGGGCGACGGCGTCCGTGGGGTCGCTGCGGACCTCGGGCGGCACCGCCGGCTGCGTGCCGGCGCCGACCACCCGCAGTTCCTGGCCGGCGCGCAGCGCGTCGCCGTTCAGGCTGTTCGCGGTCATCAGGTCGGCGACCGTGGTGTCGTAGCGGTTCGCGATGTCCCAGAGGGTGTCGCCGGGCGAGACGGTGATCGTGGGCGCCACGTAGCCGCCGACGGCGGGGCCGTCGCCGGCCTGCGCCGACGTTCCGGGCACGCGCAACTGGTCGCCGGGTCGGAGTACGGCGGTCTCGGCGATGCCGTTCGCGGCGGCGAGCGCCGCCGGCGTCGTGTCGTAGGTGCGGGCGATCCGCCAGAGGCTGTCGCCGGGGTTGACCTGGACCACGAGCGGCTCGGGCGCGGCGGGCTCCGCAGCGGTTGCGGCGGCGGCCGCCGGCGCCTCGCGTGCGACGCCGATCGGGTCGAGCCGGATCTCGTCGCCCGGGTGCAGCGCGGTGTCGGCCAGGCCGTTCCAGGAGCGGAGCTGATCGACGGTCACCCCGTGGCGCAGGGCGAGCTCGAACAGGGTGTCGCCCGGGCCGACCACATGGATTCGCGGCGCCGGCAGGGGCGCCGCGGGGGCGGATCCGGGCAGGGCGAGCACGTCGCCGGGCTGCAGGGATTCGCCGTTCAGGCCGTTGTGGGCGATCAGTTCGTCGACGGTGGTGCCGTGGGCTTGCGCGATCGACCAGAGCGAGTCGCCCGGCTGGACGGTGATCGACTCGGCGGACGCGAATCCGGTGGCGAGGGTCACCGTCGCGGCGACGGCGAGGAATCGAGAGCGCATCGCCCGGGAGCCTATCACACGAAGGCGCCCGAGCGTGTGGCCATTTTCGGCTGCAGGACGGGACGGAGTCGGTTCAGGCCGCCGGCTCGGCCGCGTCGGCCCGGACCAGGCGGGTCCCGGACCGTCCGGCGACGGCGTCCGCCACCGCCCCTTCGCCCCGTCCGTCGAGGATCGTCGCCGACGGCGCCCCACGGGCGAGGGCGGCGAGGGCCGACTCGACCTTCGGGATCATGCCGCCGGCGATGCGGCCGTCCTCGATCCGGGCGCGGGCGTCGGCCTCGGTCAGCTCCGGAAGGCGGCTGTCCGGGTCGGACGGATCGTCGAGCACGCCGGGCACGTCGGTCAGGAACGCCACGCGCGCACGGCAGGCCGCGGCGACCGCGCCGGCGACCTCGTCGGCGTTCACGTTGAGCGGATCCCCCTCCGCATCGACCGCCAGGCAGGCCAGGACCGGCGTCAGGCCGGCGTCGGCGAGGAGGGTCAGCATCTCGGCGCGCACCCCGGTGACCCGCCCGACGCGCCCGAGGGCGGGATCGGCGACCTCGGCCGTGAGGAGCCCGCCGTCGCGGCCGGTGAGGCCGATGGCGTCGCCGATCTCCTGCGCCAGGTGCTTGCCGAGCAGGGTGAGCTCGCGCTCGACCACCCCGATGGCGGCCGCGTCGGTGACGCGCAGCCCGCGGACGAACCGGCTCTCGACGCCGGCCGCGTCGAGCCCGCGGGCGATGAACGGCCCGCCGCCGTGCACGACGATCAGGCGCAGGCCGCCGTCGCGCAGGGTGCCGAGCGACGCCGCCACCGCCCGCCGGGCGGCGGGGTCGGTCATGGCGTTGCCGCCGTACTTGACGACCCAGGTCGGGTCGGAGCCGCCACCGGAGCTCACGGCTCGGTGCGGTCCTCGTCGTCGTCCGCCGCTTCGGCGTCGTCGTTCGACTCGGCGTCGGACTCGACGTCGGATTCGGTGTCGGTCTCAGCGTCCTCGACGTCGTCCGCATCGTCGGCCGGCGTCCGGTCCGCGTCGTCCGACTCCGGCATCGGGGCCGGATCGGCCGCGGGTTCGGGCTCCGGATCGGCCTCGGGGTCCTGCTCGGGCTCGAGGGCGGGATCGGCGGTGGGGTCGGCGTCGGGGTCGGGCGCGGGCGCCGGCGCGTCCTCGGCGTCGGCGTCCTCGTCGGCGGGGAGGTCGAGCTGCCCGAGCAGGCGGACGCGGCGGCGTTCGAGCTCGTCGGCGGTCTCCTGGGCGCGTTCGATCTGTTCCTCGACCAGGCGGAGCTGGTTCTCGAGCTCGGTGTCGCGTCCTTCGCGCAGGTCGGTGAGGGCGGTGCGGAGGGTGGCGATCTCGTCCTCCGCCTGCACGCGGGCGTTCTCCGCCTCGTCGGTGCGGGCGAGGGCGGCGTCCAGGTCGTCCTGGAGCTCGGCGACGCGGTCCTCGAGCTCGGCGACGCGGGCGTCGCCTTCGTCGCGGACGGCGTCGAGGCGCTCCTGGTGCTCCGCTTCGAGGTCCACGATCCGGCCCTCGAGGTCGGCGACCTGCGCCTGCAGGTCGTCGCGCTGCGCTTCGAGGGCGGTGACGCGGCCGGGGTCGGCGCAGGCGGCGAGCGTCAGGGCGAGGCCCAGGACGGCGGCGAGGAGAAGGTGCGTGCGTGTGTTCATCGGCTGCGTTCCTCCAGATGGGGCGCGCGAGGGGTTCGGCGTCCGTCGCTCGGTCGTGCGGGGTTCAGGCGTCGGTCGGGGCGTCGGACGCGTCGACCGTGCGCCACTCCTTGGGGGCGTGCGAGAGGACCGCGTGCCCCTCGTCGGTCACGATCAGAAGGTCCTCGATCCGGACGCCGGCTTCACCGGCGCGGTAGACGCCCGGTTCGACGGTGACGACCATGCCGGGCGCCATGACGTCGTCGCTGGCGGAGGAGAGGCGGGGCGCTTCGTGCACGTCGAGGCCGACGCCGTGTCCGAGCGAGTGCGCGAAGGCGTCGGCGAGTCCGTGTCGCGCGAGCAGGTCGCGGGCGACGGCGTCGAGTTCCTTGCCGGTCGCGCCGGGCCGGACCGCGGCGACGGCGGCGTTCTGCGCCTCGAGCACCGCCTCGAAGAGGGCGCGGTGCGCGTCGGGCACGGCGCCGACGCCGAAGGTGCGGGTCATGTCGGCGCAGTAGCCGTCGACCTTGGCGCCGAGGTCGATGGTGACGAGCTCGCCGTCTCGGATCGGCTTGTCGCTGGCGAGGCCGTGCGGCATGGCTCCGCGCGTGCCGGAGGCGACGATCACGTCGAACGCCATCGCCTCGCCGCCGTTCGTGCGGACGAACGTCTCGATCGCCAGGGCGAGCTCGACCTCGCGGACGCCGGGAACCACGCGCGTGAGGGCGTGCTCGTAGGCGCGGTCGGTGAGGGCGGCGGCGCGTCGGATCGCGTCGAGCTCCGCCTCGTCCTTGACGCGACGGAGGCGGGTGAGCAGGCCCTCGGTGCGGACCGGTTCCTGGCCGGCGCGGCCGGCGAGGGCCGCGGCGGTGGCGAGCGTCATGTGCTCCGCCTCGACGCCGAGCGGGCCGCTGCGTACGCGGCTCGCGACCTCGGCCATCCAGTCGCGTTCGATGATCGCCTCGATCCGAGACTGCTCCTCGGCCTGCACGGTGTAGCGCGCGTCGGTGAGCAGCCAGGCGTCGTGCTTGGTGACCAGCACGCGGGCGTCCTCGGGCGAGCCGAAGCCGCTCAACCAGCGGACGTTGGCGGGGGCGGTGACGAGCATCGCGGCCAGCGAACGTTCCTCCATCGCGGCGCGGACGCGGTCCAGGCGGGCGTTCATGTCGGGTCCTCCTTCGCGCCGTTCGGGCCGGGGCGGCGGTCGTCGGCGGCGGGCACGGCGGCGTGGGTCTCGGCGGCGGCGCGCACGATCGCGAGCAGGTCGTGCTCGTTCAGGCTGGCGCCGCCGATCAGGCCGCCGTCGACGTCGTCCTGGGCGAGCAGTTCGGCGGCGTTCGCGGGCTTCATGCTGCCGCCGTAGAGGATCCGCACCCCGTCGGCCAGGGTCGGCAGGAGGTCGCGGAGCTCCGCACGGATCGCGGCCGCCATCGCCTGGGCGTCGCCGGCGGTGGCGGTACGGCCGGTGCCGATCGCCCAGACCGGCTCGTAGGCGATCGCGAGCTCGTGCGGGTCGGTCGGTGCGAGCTCGGCGAGGCCGGCCCGCAGCTGCCGCAGGACGACCGCTTCGGCCTGGCCGTCGTCCCGTTCCGATTCGGTCTCGCCGACGCAGACGATCGGGACCAGGCCGTGCCGGCGGGCGGCGGCGGCCTTGGCGGCGACGGTGGCGTCGTCCTCGTGGTGCAGGGCACGGCGTTCGGAGTGCCCCACGATCACGTGGGTCGCGCCGGCGTCGCGCAGCATCGCGCCGGAGACCTCGCCGGTGTACGCGCCCTGGTCGTGGGCGCTGAGGTCCTGGCCGCCGACGCGCAGGTCGCCGCCCTGGACGCGGGCGGCGAGGGCGGCGACGTGCGTGGCGGGGACGTGGACGAGCACCTCGACCCCCGCGTGCGGCGTCTCGGCGAGGGCCGGCACGAAGCGCCCGAACCAGGCGAGCGCTTCGCTGGGCGTGGTGTGCATCTTCCAGTTCCCGGCGATCAGGGGGGGTCGCATGGCGCGAGGATACCCGCCGACCGGGTCAGGCCTGGGCGGCGGGCGTCTCGTCCTTCTTGCCCGCGCGCCGTTTCGGGTCGCGTCCGTGGCGCCCGCCGCCGGAGCGCGACTCGAGCGCTTCGAGCCCGCCGACCAGGGCATGGTCGAGGACCTGGTCGAGGTCGCGGACCGGGTGCAGCCGGATGCCGCGCGTGAGGTGCCCGGCGATGTCCTTGAGGTCGGCCTCGTTCTTCTCGGGGTAGAGGACGTGGGTGATGCCGGCCCGCTTGGCGCCGAGGATCTTCTCCTTCAGGCCGCCGATCGGCAGCACCCGGCCACGCAGGGTGATCTCTCCGGTCATGGCGACGTCCTTGCGGACCGGGATGCCGGTGAGGGCGCTGATCAGGCTGACGGCGAGCGCCGTGCCGGCCGAAGGACCCTCCTTGGGGGTGGCGCCGGCGGGAACGTGCACGTGGATCTCGTTCTCGTCGAGCGGCTTGGCGTCGAGGCCGAACCGTTCGGCATTGCTCTTGGCGTACGTGAGCGCGGCGCGGGCCGACTCCTTCATCACGTCGCCCAGCTGGCCGGTGAGCACCAGGCCGCCCTTGCCGGAGGTGATGCTCGTTTCGACGAAGAGGATGTCGCCGCCGACGGGGGTGAAGTACATGCCGGTCGCGACCCCGGTCAGGTCCTCTTCGGCTTCGGATTCGGGCGTGTAGCGCTCGGCGCCGAGGTAGCCCTCGAGGCTCCGTTCGGTGATGCGGACCCGCTTGGCGTCCCCTTCGGCGATGCGGCGGGCGGCCTTGCGGGCCAGGGTGCCGAGGGTGCGTTCGAGGGTGCGAACGCCCGCTTCGCGCGTGTACGAGGCGATCACCCGGCCGATGGCGCCGTCGCTGACGTTGAGCTGCTTCGGTTCCAGGCCGTTCTCGGTCCGTTGCCGGGGCAGCAGGTAGCGCTTGGCGATCTCGAGCTTCTCCTGCTCGATGTAGCTGTTGAACTCGATCGTCTCCATCCGGTCCATCAGCGCTTCGGGGATCTGCTGCGCGTAGTTGGCGGTGGCGACGAACAGCACCTCGGAGAGGTCGAACGGCACGCCCAGGTAGTGGTCGACGAAGCTGTTGTTCTGGGCGGGGTCGAGGACCTCGAGCAGGGCGGAGGACGGGTCGCCCTGGTAGCTCATGCCGAGCTTGTCGACCTCGTCGAGCAGGAAGACCGGGTTCTTGGTGCCGGCGCTGCGGATGCCCTGGACGATGCGGCCGGGCATCGAGCCGATGTACGTGCGCCGGTGGCCGCGGATGTCGCTCTCGTCGCGCGCGCCGCCCAGGCTGATGCGGACGTACTCGCGTCCGAGCGCCTTGGCGACCGACTTGGCGATGCTGGTCTTGCCGACCCCGGGCGGACCGACGAAGAGCAGGATCGGCCCCTTGTTCACCTGGTCGGGGTCCAGCTCGCCCGCTTCGGCCTTCTTGGCCTTGAGGATCCGGACGGCGAGGTACTCGAGGACCCGGTCCTTGACCTTCTCGAGGCCGTAGTGGTCCTCCTCGAGCACCTGTGCGGCGCCGGAGATGTCGAGCAGGTCGTCGCTGCGGACGTTCCACGGCAGTTCGGTCAGGGTGGTGAGGTAGGTGCGGATCACCGACGCTTCGGCGCTGTCGGGGTGCATGCGCGAGAGCCGGTTGAGCTCGCGCTGCGCCTCCTTCATCGCCTCTTCGGGCAGTTCGGCCGCTTCGAGGCGTTCGCGGAACGCTTCGACCTCGTCCTCTTCGTCGTCGCTGCCGGAGAGTTCCTTCTGCAGCGCCTTGATCTGTTCGCGCAGGAAGTACTCGCGCTGGTTTCGGTCGATCTCTTCCTTGACCTCGCGCTGCAGGCGGCGTTGGGTCTCCTGCAGTTCGATCTCGGTGTCGATCAGGACCAGGACCTTGCGGAGCCGTTCGGCGACGCTGTGGGCCTCGAGCACGGCCTGCTTGTCCTCGAGCCGGAAGTCGAGGTGGTAGGCGACGTAGTCGGCGAACTGGCCGGCGTCCTCGAGGTTGAGGATGAACTGCGCCACCTCGGCCTGGATGCCGCGACCGCCCGACTCGAGCAGGTCGGAGAACTTCTCCTTGAGCTCGCGGAACGAGGCCTGCACGACCGTCTCGTCGCCGTCCTCGACCTCGAACGGGGTGAGGTCGGCCTCGATGCGGCCGCCCGCCTCGTGGAACGCGTCGATCTTGACGCGGCCGACCGCGCGCACCAGCATCTGGATGCTGCCGTCGGGGTTCTTCTTCATCCGCATGATCGTGCAGACGGTGCCGATCTCGTACAGGTCGGCGGGGGTCGGCTCCTCGACCTCGCGGTCGCGCTGGCTGATGATCACGATCGTGCGGTCGCGGTCGAGCGCGGCGTTGATGGCGCGGATGCTGACGGCGCGGCCGGCGTCGATCGGCATGACCATGCTCGGGTACAGCACCGAGCCGCGTACCGGGCAGACCGGGACGGGCGCGTCGTAGCGGGGTGCTTCGGGGGATTCGGCCACGGTCGGCTCCTTCGGGGGTGCGTCGCGTTCGTGCCGCGTCGGGCGGCGTGGGCGTGCGCGTGGAGGTTCGGGGCGCGGGCGCGGCGTGGCGGCGGCCGGCCCCGGCGACGAACGACGCGCGCCCGCCAAGGCGGGCGCAGCGAATCTGAGTCGCCGCTTGTCAAGCCTACCGGATCGGCGCCTCGGCGCGAACCGTTCGCGCGACGCGCCCAGGCCCCGGCCGGGCGTCCCGCCAGTATAGACGCGCGCCCCGAGGCGGCGGGCCGGCCGCACGACGCCGTGCTACGCTCCTGCGGATATGCGCGACGTACGCACCGCCCTCCAGACCGCCTTCCAGGACGCCATTCGCGCGCTCGGAACCGAACCGCCCGAGGTCCCCGTGCAGGAGGTCCCGGACGGCAAGCCGGGCGACTACGGCACGCCGGTCGCCTTCCAGCTCGCCAAGGCGCTGCGGCGTTCGCCCGCGGTGATCGCCGGCGAGGTGGTCCAACGGTTCGAACCGCCCCAGGGCGTGCTGCGCGCCGAGGCGGTCGGCCCGTACATCAACGTGTTCCTCGACCCCGGCGCCTTCGTTCGTACCGTGGCGACGCCCGCACCGCCGGCCCCGGCCCGCGAGGAGAAGGTGGTCGTCGAGCACACCAGCGTGAACCCGAACAAGGAGGCCCACGTCGGGCACCTGCGGAACATCGTGCTGGGCGACGCGGTGGCCCGCATCCTGCGGGCCGACGGGTACGCCGTCGAGGTCCAGAACTACGTCGACGACACCGGCCGCCAGGCGGCCGAAAGCCTCTTCGCCGCGCGCCACTTCGGCCAGGCGTGGGACGGCGACACCAAGCTGGACCACTGGTACGGCCGACTCTACGTCCGCCTCGGCGAGGCGAAGGAGCGGGACGACGGCGCCATCGAAGCCGGCGTCGCCGAGACCATGCACCGCCTCGAGCGCGGCGAGCTGCGCACCGACGTCGAAGCGATCGTCCGCGCCCAGCTGGCCACCTTCTGGAACCTCGGCGCCGAGTACGACCTGCTGGTGTGGGAGTCGGACGTGGTCGCCAGCGGCTTCCTGGACCGCGGGCTGGAGGTGCTGGAGCGCAGCCCCGCCGTGTCGCGTCCTACGGACGGCAAGTACGCCGGCGCGCTGGTGATGGACGTGAGCGAGTGGATCCCGGGGCTGGAGGAGCCGACCGTGGTGCTGGTGCGCAGCGACGGCAACGCCATGTACGTCGCCAAGGACATCGGCTACCAGTTCTGGAAGGCCGGCCTGTTCGAGGGACTCGGCTACGCGCCGTTCGCCGAACAACCGAGCGGCCACCCCCTCTGGACCAGCGCGCCCGGCGGCGACGCCGCGCCCGACGGCACCGCCTTCGCGCACGCCGACCGGATCGTGAACGTGATCGACGCCCGTCAGAGCCACCCGCAGACGCTGGTCAAGGCCGCCCTGGGCCTGTCCGGGACCGAGGAGGGCCGCCGCGCCGCCGAGGGCAGCCACCACCTGGCGTACGAGGTGGTCACCCTGGAGGGGCAGGCGATGAGCGGCCGCAAGGGGATCACCCTGGCGATCGACGAGGTGATGGAGGAGGCCCGCCGCCGAGCCCGCGCCGTGGTCCAGGAGAAGAACCCGGACCTGGCCGACGCCGACGAGGTCGCCCGAAAGGTGGGCCTGGGCGCGCTACGGTTCGCGATGCTGAAGAGCGAAGCGAAGCGGGTGATCGACTTCCGCTGGGAACAGGCGCTGAGCC
>SLSQ01000004.1 GCA_007130355.1 Trueperaceae bacterium | reverse complement strand
CCGCCCTCCCCCCGCACGCGCACCCGCACCGGGCGGTGCTGGCGCTGCCGCGCGGCGGGGTGCCGGTCGCGGTGCCGGTGGCGCACGCTTGGCGCGCGCCGCTCGACCTGCTGCTCGTCCGCAAGCTGGGCACGCCGGGACACGAGGAACTGGCGCTCGGCGCCATCGCCGACGCGGGGCCGCCGACGATCCCCGAAAGAGGCGGACGCGACGCGCCCGCGCGAGCGTCCGACGATCCGGCCGAACGCGCCACGGACGCGCACGACGCGGCGCACGTCGTGGTCGTCCGAAACGACGACCTGATCCGCCAGCTGCGCGTCTCGCCCGAAGCGCTCGCCGCCGCCGAACGGCGCGCCCGCGAGGAACTGCGCCGCCGTTCCGGCATCCTACGCGGCGACCGGGGGCGGGTCGACCCGCGTGGCGCCACGGTGGTCCTCGTCGACGACGGCGTCGCCACCGGCGCCACGATCCGGGCCGGCCTGCGCGCCGTCCGCGCGGCCGGAGCGGCCCGCACGATCGTGGCCACGCCGGTCGCGCCGCCCGACGTGATCGTGCAGCTGCGCGGACTGGCCGACGAGGTGATCGTGCTCGCCGCCCCCGAACCGTTCACGGCGGTCGGAGCGCACTACCGCGCCTTCCCGCAGGTGACCGACGACGCCGTGGTGCGCGCGCTGCAGCGCTTCGACGCGGAGGCGCGCGACGTGCCGCGCGAAGACGGCGTGTAGACTCGACGGTCGGAACGAAGCGGGCCCCTCGTGCGGGCCGCCCGCGAGCGTCCGCGCCGGACCGACCCGGAGGAGGAACCATGGCGAAACGCGACCCGATCTACCTGACGCCGAAGGGCCTCGAGAAGATCAAGGAGGAGTTGCGCTACCTCAAGGAGGAGAAGCGCGAGGAGATCAGCGACTACATGGGCCAGGCGATCGCCGACGGCGACCTGCGCGAGAGCGCCGCCTACGACGAGGCCCGCATGCTGCAGTCGGAGAACGAGGCCCGCATCGCTGATCTCGAGGAGATCGTGCACCGGGCCCAGGTCGTCGACGCCGAGGAGGGGGCCGACGCCGCCGCCCGCCTGGGCGCCAGCCTGCACCTCGAGGACGATGACGGCGACGAGGTCGTGTTCCACCTGGTCGGCACCCACGAGGCGGACGTGCTCGAAGGCAAGATCAGCGACGAGTCGCCGTTGGGTCGTTCACTGATGGGCCGACGGGCCGGCGATTCGGTCGAGGTACCGCTCGGCAGCTCGAAGGTCACCTACCAGGTGAAGAACGTCCAGTTCGACTGAGCGTCCGCGCGGACGCTTCGGTCGTGCGCTGAAGGTACGAGAATCGGTGCGTCGCGTCGCTCCCGACGCTACGCGCATTGGCCCGATTGGCTAGAATCGAGCATGGATCGCTCGAAAGCGCCGACCGTCACGGTCGCCGAAGGAAAGAACCGGTTCTCCGCCTGGATTCGGGCTGCCGAACACGGCGCCTCGGTCACCGTCACCCGACACGGTCGCCCCGTCGCCGTCATCGTCTCCGCCGAAAGCTACGAGGAGTTGTGTCGCACCCGTCGGACGGACGAGGCCGGTGGTTTGGCCGCACTCGCTGGAGGATGGGACGAGTCGGACGCGTTCGTCGACGCGATCGACGAGCTCGAACGCGAACCCGCTCCGGATCCCGTTTCGCTCGAGTGACGCACGCCTACTTGTTCGACACGGACGCGATCGTCGAGGTTCTTCGTTCCTCCGCGCCGGAGGCGTACCTGCATTGGCTTCGCTCCGTGCCCGAAGAAGCGCAGTTCGTGAGCACGGTGACCCTCGCCGAACTCTTCCGCGGGGCGTACCGAGTCCGTCGACCGGATGTGCACGTGCGTGCGCTGAACGAACGCGTGGTTCCGAGCCTGAGGCCTGTTCCGTTCGGGAGCGAAGAGGCCCGAGCGTACGGTCGCATCACCGCCGAACTCGACGCGGGCGGGCGAACGATCGCGCACGCCGATGCCCACATCGCAGCGACCGCGGTGACGCACGACCTCGTGCTGGTCACGGGAAACCTGAAGCACATGGAGCGCGTGCCCGGACTTCGGATCGAACGCGTCCTCGCCCGCGCTCGTCGCGAAGGTCCATGACGCCGCCTTCCGCGTCCCGTCACGCTTCTCACCCCGGCCCGCCGGTAGCATGACCGCATGGCGAAAGCGGCGCTCCTGGCGCTGATCGCGTTGGTGGCGACGCTGGCGCTGCTGGCGCGCACGCCCGGGGACGAGCGGGACGTGCCGCTCGAAGAGGTCGTGCTGCACGACGCCGAGGTGCGCCTCTTCCCCGCCTCCGACGCCGACGCCGTCTGGCGCTTCGCGGCTCGCGACGTGCGCTACGACCCGAACCGACGCGAGACCACCCTCACCGACCTCACCGACGGCGAACGCCGCGTCGGAAGCGAGGTCGACTTCACGCTCCTGGCCGACCGGCTGGTGATCGGCCGGGACGACGACCTGCGCAGCGAGCGGATGGACGTGCACCTGATCGAGGACGACCTGGACGTGTTCATGACCGGCCGCAACGATCGGCAGGTTCTGGTCGCGCACCGGGACGGTCGGTTCGAGGTGCCCGACCTGCGGATGGTCGGCGAGGGGTTCGGCGAGAGCCGCTACCAGGACGTGCGCGTGACCTTCGACTTCACCGACTTCGAGGCGGGCGGACCCGACACCGTCGGGATCGCCGAGTTCGAGCTCGACGACCGAGATCCGGACCGCCGGCCGGAAGGAGCTTCTCCGTGAACGACCCCGCACGAGGCCCCGTGCACGACGCGGG
>SLSQ01000041.1 GCA_007130355.1 Trueperaceae bacterium | reverse complement strand
TGACCTAACCGCTAGTCGAAGGGGCCGGGCCTGGTGGGTCGTGTAGGGCTCGAACCTACGACCCGCTGATTAAAAGTCAGCTGCTCTGCCAACTGAGCTAACGACCCGATCGTCAGCGTAGGAAGTGTACTCACGGCCCCGCGGGGTGTCAAGCCCGTGCGGCCGTCGTCCAGATCAACCTCGGCCGAGCCACCACGAACCGAACCAGGCGGCCGCGCCCGCCGCGAGGGACAGGACCGCGACGAGGGCCGCACGACGTCGGGAGGAGCCCACGATCCGGGCCCGCTCAGCGGCCCGCCGCGACCGGCGCGGGGAGGGGCGCGTCCCGGCTCGCCCGGCGGGCCAGCCAGACGGCGCGCACCAGGATCATCCGGACGTCGGTCCGGCCGCCCCGGTGGGTCACGCGCTGGACCTCGCGGAAGCCGACCTTCCGGAACGCCCGCTGCGCGCGCGGGTTGTCGGCGTAGGTGTGCAACCCGACCTGCTCCAGGCCGAGCGCCTCGAAGGCGTGCCGCAGGAGCGCCTCGATCGCTTCGGGGCCGTACCCGCGGTTCCAGTGGGTCCGCTCGCCGATGATGATCCCGAGCGTCGCGTCGACCGGCGTCACGTCGTAGAGCTCCGCCGTACCGATGAACGCGTCCACTTCGTCGTAGACGCCGTAGGTGGCGCGGTCGCGGCGACGGGCGTCGGCCTGGAGCATGCGCCGCAGCAGCCACAGCGGCAGCCGGTTGGGCGGCGTGCCGTTCAGGTGCGCGATCTCGGGATCGCGGAAGTGGGCGTGTACGCGCCGCCAGTCGTCGCGTCCGAGGGACGCGAGCGGTTTGAGTCGGACGCGCCCGTGGGCGAGCTCCATGGACGGAGCATAGCGTCCGCGCCGGGGTACGCTCGTGGCACGACATCGAGCCGGCGCGTCCGACCGCACCGCGGAGGGACGCGCCGGCCGTCGCGACCCGAGAACCCCGACCCCGGAGGACCGCACGGATGAGCAGCGACGACCCCGCCACGCGCACGCCGGTCCCGACGCCGAGCGACGTGCGCGACCGCGTCGAACGACTGAAGGCCGAGATCGGCCGGTCGATCCTCGGCCAGGAGGATCTGATCCTCGACCTGCTGGTCGCCGCGCTGGCCCGCGGACACGTGCTGATCGAAGGCGCGCCCGGACTCGGCAAGACCCAGCTGGTCCGCGCCTTCGCGCAGGCGACCGACCTCGACTTCGGCCGCGTCCAGTTCACGCCTGACCTGATGCCGGCCGACGTCACCGGCAGCAGCGTCTTCCTGGAGGAGGAGGGGGGACGGTTCGAGTTCCGGCCCGGACCGATCTTCGCCCACGTGCTGCTCGCCGACGAGATCAACCGCGCCACGCCGAAGACGCAGTCGGCGCTCCTCGAAGCGATGCAGGAACGGACCGTCACCGCCTCCGGCGAGCGGCACCGGCTGCCGGACCCGTTCCTGGTCCTGGCGACGCAGAACCCGATCGAGATGGAGGGCACCTACCCGCTCCCCGAAGCGCAGCTCGACCGGTTCCTGTTCAAGCTCACGGTCCCCCGCCCCGACCGCGCCACCCTGGTGCGGATCCTCGAGGCGACCACCGGACGGGAACCCGGAGCGAGCGAACCGGTGTTCCGCCGGGACGAACTTCTCGGCGTCCAACGGATGCTGCGCGAGATGCCGATCGCCAAGGCGGGCCTCGACTACGCTGCGCGATTGGTCGAGGCGAGCCACGCCCTCGAGGGGGTGCGCCTGGGCGCGAGTCCGCGCGGGGCGCAGGCCCTGGTGCTGGCGGCGAAGGGGTACGCCCTGCTCGAAGGGCGCCCCCACGTCGACTTCGAGGATCTCAAGCGGGCGGTGCTGCCCGCCCTCCGGCATCGGCTGCTTCCCTCGTTCGAGGCCGAGGTCGAGGGGCGCGATCCCGACGAGGACCTGGCCCGACTCCTCGACGAGGTCCCGGAGGTCGGGCGCTAGATGCCCTCGGGGGCGGTACCGAGCGCGTCGTTGGCGCGGTACCGGGTCGCCACGCGGGCGCGGGGCGGACGCTTCGGCGACCGCACCGCGCGCGAGGCCGGCCATTCGGTCGAGTTCCTCGACTACCGCCCCTACCAACCGGGGGACGATCCGCGCACCGTCGACTGGCGCGTGTACGCGCGGACCGGCCGGGCGTACACGCGCCTGTACCACGCCGAACGGTCGACGCGCCTCGAGCTGATCGTCGACGACAGCCCCAGCATGCGCCTGCACGGCAAGGACCGCTGGGCGGCCCGACTCGCGCGCGTGCTGCTCGCGGCCGGCGCGCACGAAGCGACCGCCGTGCTCCGTTTCGCGGGGTCCGGCGCTTCGGTTCCGGTCCGGTCCCAACGGGACGTGCCCGCCGCCTGGCGCGCGCTCGACCGTTACGCCGAGGCGGGATCGACCGACGTCGCGGCGGATCCGCCCGAGACCGACCGGAGCCGACCCCACGACGACCTCCCGCAGCTGCTCGCCGGGCGCGTGCTCGGCCTGCCGCGGCACGACGGCGCGGCCCTGGTGGTGGTCGTGTCCGACCTGCTCGATCCGGGCGCATGGCGCCCGCTGCACGCCGCCGCGCACGCCCGCCGCTGCGACCTGATGCTGCTGCAGACCCTGCACGGGAGCGAACTCGAGCCGGACGCCGGCGACGTCGAGCTGGTCGACGTCGAGGACGGCAGCACCCTCGAGGTCGGGGCGGACGAGGCGCGCGCCTACCGGGAGGCGGTTCGACGGTTCGTCGCGGGCGTGGCCGCCTCGACCGCCGAAGCCGGCTTCCGGCACCGGCTCCTGCGCGTTCCGGAGGCCGCCGTGCCGGCCGCCGCCGAGCGCGTGCGGCCGTGGCGCCGGCGCTCCGCGGCGCCGACGGGGGAGGGCGTTCGGGACGGCGACGCTCGGGACGGAGACGCGTTCCGCGCCCTGGTCCGGCACGGCGTGCTGGTGCGCCGGTGAGCGCCGAGACGCGGTTGATCGGCTCGCGGCTGGACGGCGGCCATCAGCTGCTGCGCGAGATCGGTCGGGGCAGCGTCGCCCGCGTCTACCTGGCCAGCGACGGCCGCGACGTGCTGGCGGTCAAAGTGTTCCCGAGGCACGCGGTCGACCGCGCCGACCGGGAGCACGCCGCGGGGGGCGACCTCCGGCACCCGAACCTGAACCCGATCGTCGACCGCTTCGAGTTGGCCGGGCTCCCCGCGGTGTCGATGCCGTACGTGCCCGGGCCGCGCCTCGGAACCTGGCTCGCGGGGGCGGAGGGACCGGCGCGGCTGGCGGCGATCGACGGGCTGCTGGCCGGCCTCGGCGCGCTGCACGCCCGCGGCCGCGTGCACCGGGACGTGAAGCCGGAGAACGTGCTGCTGCGCCACGGCCGCGTGCCGATCCTCATCGACTTCGACCTCGCCGCCACCGTCGACGACGAGCGCGACCGACGCACCACCGCCGGCACGATCGCCTACCTCAGCCCCGAGCAGGTGCGGGGCGAGCCGGCCGTCCCGGCCAGCGACCTCTACGCGGTGGGCGTGATCCTCTACCGGGTGCTGACGGACGACCTGCCGTTCGAGGGCGCCCCCCGGTCGGTGGTCGAGGGCCACCGCGCCGGCGCGATCCGGCCGCCGTCGGCCGTCCGTCCGGAGCGGGCCCCGTTCGACGACCTGATCGCACGTCTGCTCGACAAGGAGCCGGGGCGCCGGTTCGACGACGCGGAGGCGGTCCGTACGGCGCTCCGGGTCGCCTCCCGGCCGCGGTGAACGTCCGCGAGGCGGTCCAGGTCCCGAGCCCGACCGCTTCGGTATCATGCCGCTCGTGATCGATCGTTGGGCCCTACCCGCCCTCGCGTTGGTCGCCCTCGCAGGGCTCTGGCTCGCACCGTGGGCGGCGTACGACCGCGAGACCGGGTCGCGGGGCGCCGTGACGCTGCTGCCGAACCGGACGTTGGACTTCACCGGTCGCACCGATCCGCTGCACGTGCCCGGCCAGGGCGCGGTGCTGGTCGTGTCGGCGCTCGGACTGCTGGTCGTGATCTCCGGCGTGGCGTTGGGGCGCCGGCGGCGCGAGGTCGCCTGGATGGCCGGCGGCGCCGTGCTGCTCGTGACCGCCACGGTGGGCGTCGCCACGCACGCCGGCACCTACCGCGCGGCGCAGGAGGGCGAGCTGCGCACCACGCTCGAGGAGGCGATCCGCGATCCCGGTCCGCGCGTCGACGCGGAGGGGATCGAGGCGCTGCTCGAGCGCATGAGCGAGCAGTCGCTCCGCGCCACCCAGCAGGAGGCGTTGCCGCTCGGGGTTCGCATCCGCAGGTTGCCGTACCAGGGCGAGGCGCCGGGTCTCGCCGCCTTCCTGGTGTTCGCCACCGGCGCCTTCGCGCTGGGCCTCGGCGCGCGCCGGTTCCGACCGGTGGAACGTGCGCTCGAACGCGTCAGCGACGTCGCCGCGATCCCCGCGACCGCGATCGCGCTGGCCCTGGGCGCCGCGGCGGTGGTGATCCTGGCGTTGCAGCCCACGCCGGTCGGCTCGGGCGCCGAGATCGAAGGCTGGCGCGCCTACCTGACCGGTCGTCTCGACGTGCTCTGGCACTCCTACTACACGCTCTTCTCCGGGTCGCTCGGCACCTTCGACGGGTTCGTCGAGGCGCTCAGGCTGGCGACGCCGCTGATCTTCACCGGCCTCGCGGTCGGGCTCGGCTTCCAGGCCGGCCTGTTCAACATCGGCGCGCCCGGCCAGATGACCCTCGGCGCCCTGGGTGCGGCCCTCACCGGCATCTACCTGCCGGGACCGACCTGGCTCGTCCTGCCCGCCTCGGTGCTCGCCGCCGCGGTCGCGGGCGGCGCCTGGGGCGCGCTGCCGGGCTGGCTCAAGGCGCGCTTCGGCGCGAACGAGGTCATCAACACGATCCTGCTGAACTTCATCGCCAGCGCGCTGCTGCTGTTCATCCTCTCCTCGAGCCCCGTCTTCGCGGCCGCCGCCCTGCGGATCCTGCAGGCGCTCGGCCTGTCGCTGCTGGTGCTCGCCGCGCTCCTGCTGCTCCCGCCGGTCCGCCGATCGGCGGCGCGTGCGCCGCGTCCCGTCGCGGCGGTCGTCCTCGTCGGGCTGCTCGGCGTGGCGACCGTGGCCGGCTGGCCGCAGCCCGGCGACGGGCCGGTCACCGTGAACCTCCCGTTCAAGGCGCCCGGCTCCGAACCGAAGTCGGTGCCGCTCCAGGAGACGGCGCGGCTTCCGCAACTTCCGCAATTGTTCGGGATCGCGCCCCGGAGCGGCTCGACCCAGACGACCTTCGACGCGGCCGCCTGGATCGCCGGCGCGGCGGCGGTCGCCCTGCTGCTGCTCGGACCGAAGATGGGGCTCCGAGGAGCCGCCCGACGGATCGGCGGGGCGGTGGTGTTCGGCGCGGTCGCGTACGGCGTCGCGGCGTTGTTCGGGCTGCGGTCGCAACCGGTGACGGTGCCGCCCTCCACCCTCAACTTCGGGTTCGTGATCGCGATCGCGACCGCCGTGTTCATGCAGTTCTTCCTCTGGCGCACCCGCTGGGGCTACGAGCTCCGCGGCGTCGGCCAGTCGCCCAAGGCGGCCGAGTACGGCGGCGCCAGCATCGCGCGGAACACCGTGCTCGCGATGGCGATCAGCGGTGCCTTCGCCGGGCTGACGGCGACGCACTACGTCCTCGGCGGAGCGCTCGACGACTTCGCGTTGCGTCAGTCGCTTCCGACGAACGACGGCTTCGACGGCATCGCCGTCGCGCTGCTCGGGGCGAACAACCCGATCGGGATCGTCGCTGCGGCGTTCCTGTTCGGCGTCCTGAAGAACGGCGGCGCGACCCTCAACATCGCCTTCAGCGACCTCACGCGGGACGTCGTGAACATGATCCTGGCGCTGGTGGTGCTGTTCATCGCGGCGAAGGGGTTCCTGCCCGGCCGCTTCAGCGATCCGATCAAGCGCGCCGCCGCCCGGCGGCGCAAGCGGGACGGCGACGACGACGGCGTCGCGTCCGATCTCGAAGGCGAGGGTGGGTGACGTGGACGGTCTGATCCTCATGTCGTTGGCGGCGTCCGCCCTGCGCGCGACCACGCCGCTGCTGCTCGCCTCGCTCGGCGGACTGTTCAGCGAACGCAGCGGCGTCGTGAACATCGCGCTCGAAGGGATCATGATCTTCGGCGCGCTCGGCGCCGCGATCGGAACCTTCCTGGTCGAGCGTCAGGTCCTGGCGGCGAACCCGGACGCATCGCTCTGGTACGCCCCCTGGGTGGGCGTCCTCACGGCGATGATGGTGGGAGGCTTCGTCGGGTGGATCCACGCCGTCGTCTCGATCCGGTACAAGGCCGATCAGATCATCTCCGCCACCGCGATCAACCTGATGGCGATCGGCATCCCCGCCGTGATCCTGACCGGCCTGTTCGACAACAGCACCCGGAGCGCACCGGTCCAGAACCGCCTGCCCCAGTGGGGGATCGACGGGTTCACCTTCAGCCCGCTCGTGTACCTGGCGTTCGTGCTGGTCCCGATCGCCTGGTACGTCCTCTACCGCACCCCGTTCGGACTCCGGCTCCGGTCGGTCGGCGAGCACCCGGAGGCGGCCGACTCGGTCGGGATCGACGTGCGGCGCATGCGCTACTCGGGGGTCGTCATCTCCGGCGTCCTCGCCGGGCTCGGCGGGGCGTACCTCGCCATCGGGAACCTGAACCTGTTCGTCGCCGAGATGGCCGGCGGACGGGGCTTCATCGCGCTCGCGGCCCTGATCTTCGGCAAGTGGACGCCGATCGGATCGCTCGGCGCCTGCCTGCTGTTCGGAACGTTCGAGGCGGTCGGCACGCTGCTCGGAGGCGGACAGCTGCTGCCCCCGTCGCTGGTGCAGGCGGTTCCGTTCATCCTCACCATGCTCGTGCTCGCCGGCTTCGTCGGCCGGGCCGTGCCGCCCCGCGCGATCGGGAAGCCGTTCGAGAAGTGACCCTCGGTCGCGCGTCCGGTCTGCTGCTGCACCCGACCTCCCTCCCCGGCCCGCACGGGAGCGGCGACCTGGGGCCGGAGGCGCACGCCTGGGTCGCGTGGTTGGCGCAGGCGGGCCAACGCGTCTGGCAGGTGATGCCCCTCGGGCCCACCGGCTACGGCGACAGTCCCTACCAGTGCTTCGGCGCCTTCGCGGGGAACCCGTGGTTGATCTCGCTCGAGGTGCTCCGCGACGAGGGCTGGCTCGAAGAAGCGGACCTCGCGGAGGCGGAACGTTTCGGTTCCGGCGCGATCGACTACGGTGCCGTCATCCCGTTCCGCGCCCGGGCCCTCGACCGCGCCGCCGCCCGCTTCGAGGAGCGTGCGGACGCGTCGGCGCGCGCCGCCTTCGCCGCCTTCCGTGAGGCGAACGAAGACTGGCTTCCCGACTTCGCCCTCTTCATGGCGCTCAAGGAGGCCCACGACGGCGCCCCCTGGAGCGCCTGGCCCGCCGCGTTGCGGGATCGCGACCCGGACGCGCTCGAGGCGGCCTGGACCCGCCTCGCCGACGACGTGACCCGGCACGCGTTGCGGCAGCACTGGTTCGACGCGCAGTGGAGCCGCCTCCGGACGCGGGCCGGCGAGCTCGGCGTCCGGATCCTCGGCGACCTGCCGATCTTCGTGGCGTACGACTCGGCCGACGTCTGGAGCCGCCGCGACCTCTATCACCTCGACGAGGCGGGAGCGCCGACCGTGGTCGCGGGCGTACCGCCCGACTACTTCAGCGCCACCGGGCAGCGGTGGGGGAACCCGCTCTTCCGCTGGGAGCGGATGCACGACGACGGGTACGCCTGGTGGCGCCGTCGGCTGCGGGCGACGCTGCACCACGTCGACGTCGTGCGGATCGACCACTTCCGCGGCTTCGAGGCGTACTGGGAGATCCCGGCCGACGAACCGACCGCGGTGCGCGGGCGGTGGGCGCCCGGACCGGGCCAGGCGCTGTTCGACGCGCTGCGCGCCGAACTGGACGTGGAGGAGGGCGCGCCGCTCCCGATCGTGGCGGAGGACCTGGGGGTCATCACGCCGGAGGTCGAAGCGCTCCGCGACGCGAACGGGCTCCCGGGGATGAAGGTGCTCCAGTTCGCGTTCGCCGGCGGCGCCGACGATCCGTACCTGCCCCACCGGTACGAACGGAACTGCGTCGTCTATACCGGAACGCACGACAACGACACCACGGTCGGCTGGTACCGGACCGCCCCCGAACCGGAACGGGACCACGTGCGCCGCTACCTCGGGCGTGCGGACGCCGAGGTGCCGTGGGAACTGATCCGGGCGGCGCAGGCGAGCGTCGCCGACCTGGCGGTCGCGCCGCTCCAGGACGCGCTCGGACTCGACGGCGACGCCCGCATGAACGTGCCCGGTCGCGCGGGGGGCAACTGGACCTGGCGGTTCGCCTGGAGCGACCTGCCGAACGACCTGCCCGACCGACTGCGCGAGCTCGCGGAGCTCTACGGCCGAACCGGCAGCGGCGTGCCGGTCGACACGCCGTACCGGCAAAGCCGCCTCTGACGCGACGCCCGGTCGCCGGTGCGCCCGGCCGTACACCGGCGTCGTCCGCTCCCGACGGTCAGGCGAACGACGGCGGCACCGGCGGTCCGTCCGGTCGGTCCCGCCGAAACGCCGCGTCGGCCACCGCTAGCGCGCGGTGCTCGCAGAACGCGTCGCAGAGCACCGCGACGTTGCCGAGCGGGCGCCCACCGTCGCCGGCGCCGATCGGAACCGTGGCGACCGGAAGCCCCGCCGCGTTCCCGAACCGCATCGCCGGGCCGTGCAGGGCCGGCGTGACGATCGCGTCGACCTCCTGCAGGAGCGCGCGCATCGCGTCGCGGATCCGTCGCTGCAGGCGCTGCGCCTGAACGTAGTCCGGCCCGGAGACGAAGCGGGCGGCGCGCAGCAGCGTCGGCCAGGCGTCCGCGTCCTGCCGGACGAGCGCGTCCGCTTCGGGGCCGCGGATCAGTCGGTCGAACGCCGCCGACGCCTCGACCATCAGCAAGGTCATCGTCGGCTCGTGCGGCAGGTCGGGCAGGTCGACCGGCCGCACCTCGGCCCCCTCCGCCCGGAGGTGCTCGAGGAACGCCGCGGTGGCCGCTTCGGCGTCGAGATCCAGGTCGCGGGGCACCCCGATCGCGGTCCCCTCGACCGGCGTCCCGGGACGCCAGGGGAACGGCGCGTCGCGGCTGGTCGGGTCGGCCGGATCGGCGCCGTGTACGGCGGCCAGCACCGCCGCGGCGTCCTGCGGCGCGCGGACGATCGGCCCGAGCTTGTCGAGGCTCCACGACAGCGCCATCGCGCCGGTCCGGGGCACGCGCCCGAAGGTCGGCCGCAGGCCGGTCACGCCGCAGCGGGCGCTGGGGGAGAGGATCGACCCCATCGTCTCCGACCCGATCGCGAAGGTGCAGAGGCCGGCGGCGACGCCCGCCGCCGACCCGGCCGACGAGCCGCTCGCCCCCTCCTGCACGTCCCACGGGTTGCGGGTCGTGGCGCCGAACCAGACGTCCCCCATCGCGAGCGCCCCGAGCGACGCCTTGCCGATCAGCACCGCTCCGGCCTCCTCGAGGCGCGCCACCACGGTGGCGGTCGCGTCGAGCCGCTGCGTCGCGTACGGCGTCGCGCCCCAGGTGGTCGGCGCGTCGGGCGTGGCGAGCAGGTCCTTCGCCAGCCAGGGAATGCCGTGCAGCGGCCCTCGGTCGTGGCCGTCCCGCAGCTCCCGGTCGGCCCGGTCCGCTTCGCGGCGGGCCCGCTCCGGCGTGGCCGTGATCACCGCCCGCAGCTCCGGGTCGAACCGCTCGATCCGGTCGAGGAACGACTCCGTCAGCGCCCGGCTGGTGAATGCGCCGGACCGGAGCGCCGCCCCGATCTCGAAGAGGGTGGCGTGCGCCGCCTCCTCCGGCGTCGCGGGCGTGCGCCCGTGGCCGCGGCCGCCGCCCGGTTCCGCACGCGGCAGGTCCGGGTCGGGTCCGGTGCCGTCGAGCACCGCGAAGGTCGAGGCGGGCGCGACGTCGTTCGGCAGGTCGAGGGCCCGCACCTCGGCGATCCCGTCGCGGTGGCGCGCCAGCGCCTTCGGCACGTGCTCGCGGCGGCGCGCGTCGAAGGCGAGCATGAGCACGCGCTCGGCGGCGGGCAGGTCGTCGGGTCGCAGGGAGTCGGGGTGCAGGTCTTCGGATCGCCGTTCCGCGTCGGGGGCCATGGGCGCATGATGGCAGAGCGGAATCGGCGGCACCGCGTCGCGCGCCCGCCCGCGGCGCGGCCGGTGCGTGCTAGAACGTCGGCATGATCCCCAGCCGGACCGGACCGCCCTCCGTACCGACCGAGCGCCCGATCGGCACCGCGACCGGCCGCACGACCGGTCGATCGTTCGCGCGAAGGTCGCCGCACGCCCGCCCGCGCTCCCGTCGGCTCGCCGCGATCCTCGCCGCGGTCGGGGTGCTCCTGCTGGCGGGCGCCTGCGGTCCGTTGGCCACGGCCGACGTGCCCCGCTTCGACTACCGACGCGACGCCACCTACGCCGTGCCGGCGGGCGGCGCCCTCAACGTTCGCTGGAGCCTCGACCTCGACGCCGTGGGCCTCACCCCCGGGCAGGTCGAGGAGACGAACCTCACCTGGATCCCGGCCGGGACGCGGGCCGAGTCCGCCAACGTGGCGAACCGACTGGTGACGCTCGCCGACCCGCAGGTGGAGGACGGCTGGCAGGTGCGTCTCTGGCAGGCGCGGCTCGAACGCGAGCCGGCGGCCGGCGGCTACGCCTACCGGCTCGACGTCGAACTGCGCGTCGACGTGCCCGAGTCGGCGTGGGACCTGACCCGTCGGGTCTCCGGCCGCTTGGCGGGCCGGGCCGGCGACGGCACGTCGTTCACCTTCCTGGTGCGGGCGGAGTGACGCCGGCGGCCGGCCGGCCCCGACGGCGCGCCGAGCGGTTCAGGTCCAGCCCGCCTCTTCGCGCCGCAGGCCGCTGAGGCGCCAGCGGCCGTCGCGACCGCGGGCGCACGCGAGGAGGAAGCGGGCGGTGACGCCCGCCCCGTCGCGCACGACCAGCCGCACGCGGGCC
>SLSQ01000200.1 GCA_007130355.1 Trueperaceae bacterium | reverse complement strand
CAAGCGGAAGGCACCGGCCCGGTGGGTGGGTGCCTTCTCGCGAATGCGGGAGTAGCTCAGCTGGTAGAGCACCACCTTGCCAAGGTGGATGTCGCGAGTTCGAATCTCGTCTCCCGCTCCACGAAACCGGCCGCCCTCGAGGGCGGCCGGTCGCGTCGTACGGTCGGCCGCGGTCACTCGGCCTCGGACCGCGCGAACGACGCCAGATCGGACGAGGTCGGGTCCGGACGCCACGCCTCCAACGTCGCCCGGTAGTTCGCGCGGGTGAACGCCTCCTCGTCGTCGGACCCGAGGCGGCTGAGGCTGCCGCGCAACTGGTCGAGCGACGCGTACTCCTGATCCTCGAGCCACGCCCTCATGCCGGCCACGATCTCCGAGAAGCGCCCCGGTCCGCGGCGCAGGATCTCGCTCGTGAGCATCACGACCGTGGCACCGGCCGCGACGCCCTTCAGGACTCCCTCCGCGTCGCGGACGCCGCTCGTCAGCGCCAGGTCGAGGGCCGAGCGGCCGTAGGCCAGCCCGATCCAGCGCACCGGTAGGCGCGCCTCCTCCGGCGTGGAGAGCGCCAGCCGCGGCACCACCTGCAGCGATTCCAGGTCCACGTCCGGCTGGTAGAAGCGGTTGAACAGGACCGCGCCGTTCGCGCCGACCCCTTCGAGTCTTCGCAGGAGGTGCAGGGGTGCGCTCCAGTACGGGGACAACTTCACGGCCAACGGAACGGTGACGCGCTCGCGTACCGAGGCGACGAGCTCGATCAGGCGCTCCTCCACCTCGGCACCGGAGAGGGCCGGATCGGCCGCCAACTGGTACGGATTGAGTTCGAGCGCCGAAGCACCGGCCTCCTGCAACAGCGCCGCGTAGCCGGTCCAGCCACCCGGCGTGACGCCGTTCAGGCTCGCGATCACGGGCACCGAGACCGTCCGGGCCGCGCTCTGCAGCAGATGGAGGTAGGTCTCCGGACCGACCGCGCCCGGCACTTCGGTCGGGACGTAACCGGTCGCCTCCGCGAACACGTCCGCGCCGGCGGTGGAGAAGTGGTCGAACGCCCGCTGCTCGGCGCGGACCTCCTCTTCGAACAGGGAGTGCATCACGATCGCCGCCGCACCGCCCGCCTCCAGACGCCGGAAGCCGTCGAGGTCCTTCGTGAGCGGCGACGACGAGGCGACCAGCGGGTGCGCAAGGGAGAGACCGAGGTAGTCGGTGCGGAGGTCGATCATCGCGGGGCTCCTTCCCCGTTCGGGGAACCGTGCGGGACGTGCGCGGCCAAGCGCTCGAGCTCGGCGTAGCGGGCGCGGATCGTGCGTTCCGCCTCGTCGAGCACTCGCTCGGCGTCGGCGGGCGCGGTCCGTGCGAGGAGGCGGTAGCGGTTCTCGCGCAGTGCGTAGTCGCGGAACGGGATCGACGGCGGCCGCGAGTCGAGCTTCAGGCCGGGCTCGCCCCGCTCGACCCGGGCGGGATCGAACCGGAACAGGGGCCAGGCACCGGACTGCGCCGCGCGCTTCTGCTGGTTCATGCCGTCGGCCATGTCGATGCCGTGGGCGATGCAGTGCGAGTACGCCACGATCAGCGACGGCCCGGGGTGGGCCTGCGCCTCGACGAAGGCGCGCACCGTCTGCGCGTCGTTGGCGCCCATCGCGACCGAGGCGACGTAGACGTTCTCGTACGCCATCGCCATCCGGGGCAGGTCCTTCTTCGCGCTGCGCTTCCCGCCGGCCGCGAACTTCGCGACGGCGCCCATCGCGGTCGCCTTCGAGGCCTGACCGCCGGTGTTGCTGTACACCTCGGTGTCCAGGACTAGGACGTTCACGTCCTGACCGGAGGCGAGCACGTGGTCCAGCCCGCCGAAGCCGATGTCGTACGCCCAGCCGTCGCCGCCCACGATCCAGACGTCCGTCGGCACCAATCGGTCGACGATCGCGGCCAGGTCGCGTGCGGCCGGTTCGGTGCGCCCGTCCAGCCGATGGCGGACCTCGGCGACGAGGCGGCGTGCCTCCACGACCGCCGCGTCGTCCTTGCCTTCGACCCGGTCGAACGCGTCGGCCAGGTCGTCCAGCCCGAGCGCCGGGACGCGCAGCAGACGGCGGGCGGCGGCGGCCTGCGTGTCGATCGCGGTCCGCATGCCGAGTCCGAACTCGGCGTTGTCCTCGAACAGCGAGTTCGACCAGGCCGGTCCGAAGCCTTCGGGGGTGATCGTCCACGGGGTGGTGGGCAGGTTGCCGCCGTAGATCGAGGAACAGCCGGTCGCGTTCGCGATCACCGATCGATCGCCGAAGAGCTGGCTGAGCAGCTTCACGTACGGCGTTTCGCCGCAGCCGGCGCAGGCGCCGGAGAACTCGAACATCGGCAGCAGCAACTGCGCGCTCTTGACGTCCGCGAAGCGGGCGCCCTGGCCGCGCGTCGGCCCCGGAAGCTCGGTGAAGAACGCCCAGTCGCGACGACCCTTCTCGAGGCGCCGGTCCTGAGGCTCCATTCGGAGCGCCTTGCGGTGCACCGCCGACTTGTCACGGGCGGGGCAGGCGTCGACGCAGAGGGTGCAGCCGGTGCAGTCGTCGACGGCGACCTGAAGCGTGTAGCGGAGGCCCTCGGCGTCCTTGAAGCGCGGCTCCGCCGTGACGAACCCTTCCGGCGCCGCTTCGAAGGCGCCCTCGGGCGCGAGCGACGCGCGGATCGCGGCGTGCGGGCACACCAGGACGCACTTGCCGCACTGGATGCAGAGGTCCTCGTCCCAGATCGGAACCTCGGCGGCGAGGGAACGCTTCTCGTAGGCGGCGGTGCCGAGCGGCCAGGTGCCGTCGAGCGGCATCTTCGAGACCGGCAGCGCATCGCCACGGTCCTGGAGCAGGATCGAGGTCACGTCGCGCACGAACTCCGGCGCGTCGGCGGGGATGGCGCCCGCAGCGAGCGGAGCCGGGTCCGACGTGGCGCCCAGGTCCGAGTCGGGTACGGACACGGCGATCAGGCGACCGGCGACGGCGTCGAGCAGCTCGAGGTTCCGGCGTACCACCTCGGGGCCGGCCTTCGCGTACGCCTGCTCGACGGCCTCGCGCAGCCGGCGGCGCGCCTCCTCCTTCGGGAGGACCTCGGCGAGCTCGAACCAGCACGTTTGCATCACGGTGCCGATCCGCTGGTCCAGACCGTGCTCGGCGGCCAGAGCGCTCGCGTCGATCGCGAAGAGCACGAGGTCGCGCTCGCGCACCGTGCGTCGGACGTGGTCCGGGAGGGAGTTCCAGATCTCGGTCGCGTCCCCCGCCGCGTTCAGGAGTACGGTGGCGCCGTGCGCGGCCGGCGCCAGGACGTCGTAGCGTCGCAGGAAGCCGAAGGCGTGGACGCCGACGAAGTCGGCGGAGGTCACGTCGTACGCGCTTCGGATCGGAGCTCCGTCGGAGATGCGCAGGTGGCTGATCGTGCGCGCCCCCGCCTTCTTCGAGTCGAACACGAACGACGCCTGGACCGGACGGTCGGCCCCCTCGCCGACGATCCGCGCGCTGTTCCGGACCGCACCCACGGTGCCGTCCGAGCCGAGGCCCCAGAACACCGCGCGACGCACGGAGGCCGGTTCGATCACCAGCGTCGGGTCGTACGCCACGCTGCTGCCGGACAGGTCGTCGTCGATGCCCAAGGTGCTGCGGGGGCGCGGCCGTTCAGCGGCGAGCTCGGCGAACAGACCGACGAGCATCGCCGGGGTGACCTGCTTGCCGGCCAGTCCGTAGCGCACGCCCACGGCACGTGGCGGGCGCGCGAAGCGCGGCGCGTCGGACGCGGCGTCCTCCGCCAGGGCGGAGGTGACGTCCTGGAACAGCGGTTCGCCGGCCGATCCGGGTTCCTTGGTGCGGTCGAGGACCGCGATCCGGCGGGCGCTCGCCGGCAGAGCCTCGAGCAGGTGCGGCATCGAGAACGGCCGGAACAGGTGGACGGTGACCACGCCGACCCGTTCGCCCCGGTCGTTCAGCCAGTCGACCGTTTCGCGAGCGGTGTCCGCGGCGGAGCCCATCACCACCAGCACCCGTTCGGCGTCGGGGGCGCCGTGGTAGTCGAACGGCCGGTAGGCGCGGCCGGTGCGTTCGCGGAACGCCTCCATGGCGGCGACGACGTGCCCGACCAGGTCGCGGTAGAGCGGTTCGGCCCGTTCCCGCCCCTGGAAGTACACGTCCGGGTTCTGCGCCGTCCCCCGCAGCACCGGCCGGTCGGGCGACAGCGCCCGGGCGCGGAAGGCACGGATCGCGTCGTCGTCGGTGAGCGCCCGCAGGTCGTCCTCGGAGAGAACGGCGATCCGTTGCACCTCGTGCGAGGTGCGGAAGCCGTCCATCACGTTCAGGAACGGCAAGCGCCCGGCGAGCGACGCCGCTTGGGCGATCATCGCCATGTCGTGGGCCTCCTGAACGGAGGCGGCGAAGAGCATCGCCACGCCGGTCGTGCGCGCGGCCATGACGTCGGAGTGGTCCCCGAAGATCGACAACGCGTGCGACGCCACCGTGCGGGCCGCGACGTGGATCACCGCCGGGGTCGCTTCGCCCGCGATCTTGAAGAGGTTCGGGAGCATCAGCATCAGACCCTGGCTGGCGGTGAACGTCGTCGTGAGCGCGCCGGTCTGAAGCGCGCCGTGCACGGCGCCGGCGGCGCCGCCTTCCGACTGCATCTGCACGATGCGCGGCACTTCGCCCCACAGGTTCGGGCGTCCGGACTGGGCCCAGCCGTCCGCGAGTTCGCCCATCGGCGACGACGGCGTGATCGGGTAGAGCGCGATCACCTCGTTCGACGGGTAGGCGACGCGGGCGACGGCTTCGTTTCCGTCGAGCGTGCGGGTTTCCGGTCGCATGGCTCCTCCCCTTCCGGCAGCTCCGATCTTGACCGCACCGTAGGGCCGCGTGGCGCTGGAGGGAAGGGAAGAATGTCCGACGCGACCCGGGTCTCTGGCCCGCCCGCAGCGTTAGCATGGCCGAGCGGCGCGACCGGCCGGTGGGCACGGGGGTACGGTCGACGCGCGTCGCGTCCGGAGGGAGGAGGGTCCGCCGTCGGCGGCCGACCCGTCGCGCATGACGCAGGGCGAGTCCGAAACGTTGCGCTCGATCGCGGACGCCGTGCCGGCGGCCCTCTGGAGCTCCGACCGGCACGGCCGGAGAAGCTTCGTCGGAGGCGGGTGGCGCGGCCTCGTCGGTGGCGACGCGTCGGGACCGGCGGATCGCCGCTGGCTCGATGCGGTGCACCCGGACGACCGCGGCGAGGCGGAGCGACGCTTCCTCGCCGCGGTGGCGCGGGGTGCGCCGCTCACGCAGACGTATCGGATGCGACGGAACGACGGCGGGGTCCTCTGGGTCCAGGAGACGATGCGGCCGCGGAGCGACGACGCGGGGCGGCTCGTGGGGTTCGCCGGAGCGATCGTGGACGTCGGCGACCTGCGCGCCGGCGCCGACGCCCTACGCGAGCGCGCCCACGCGTCGGCACGCCTGGACGCCTTCCGTCGCAGCGTGCTCGGACTGGTGGACGAGGTGCTCGAGGCCAACGACGTCGCCGTCGCGCACCGCCGCGTGCTCGAACGAGCGATCGAGGTCATCCCGGGCGCCGAAGCGGGCGCGATCCTGGTGCGCGACGACGAAGGCGACGGCTACCGCTTCGACGCCGCCGTCGGGTACGACCTCGAGCACCTCGGGACGATCCGGATTCCGGTGTCGGCCACGGCGTTCGGCCATGGGTTCGAAGGCCGGACGCCGCGGATCGTGAAGGCGTCGCAGATGCGGCCGGAGCTTCCGCCAGGTACGGAGCGGATCCTGCGTGCGTACGGCCGTCTCGACGAGATCCGCGTGGCGCTGGTGGTGCCGATCTTCGTCGACGGTCGCGAAACGGCGCACCTGACGCTCGACGCCTTCGCGTCGGACGAGGCGTTCGGCGAGGAATCGGTCGAGATGGCGCGCGTCTTCGCCGGGCACGTCGCCGCGCTGCTCCAGCGTCGATCGCTCGAGAGCGAACTGCGCCGGACCGCGTACGAGGACGCGCTGACCGGCCTCCCGAACCGCGCCTGGTTCCGCGAACGGCTGGACCGGACGCTCCACGCCATCGACGGCTACCGCACGCGGGCGGCGCTCGTATTCGTCGACCTCGACAACCTGAAGCCGGTGAACGATTCGCTCGGACACTGGGCGGGCGACCGCGTGCTCCGCGAGGTCGCCGACCGGCTTCGGGCGTGCGCGCGACCGTCCGACGTGATGGCGCGGATGGGCGGCGACGAGTTCACGGTCCTGCTCGAAGGGCCGTCGGTGGGACGGGAGGCGCGGGCGCTGGCGGAACGGATCCTCCACGCCTTCAACGATCCGATCCGGATCGACGAGCACGAGGCCTCCGTGACGGCCAGCATCGGTATCGCGCTGCACCCGAGCGACGGCGTCGACGCGGAGGAACTGGTCCGCCACGCCGACATCGCCATGTACCACGCCAAGCTGGGCGGCAAGAACGACTTCGCGTTCTTCACGCCCGCCATGCAGGCGGCGCCGCTCGAACGCCTGATGCTCGAGCAGGCGCTGCGGGAGGCGTTGGACCGGAACGAGTTCGTGCTCGAGTACCAGCCTCGGGTCGATCTTCGCGATGGCCGCGTCGTGGCGGTCGAGGCGCTGGTCCGATGGGACCACCCGCGGCGGGGCCGGATCCCGCCCGGCGCGTTCGTACCGTTGGCGGAGTCGACGGCGCTCGTGCACCCGCTCGGGCGCCGCATCCTGCAGTTGGCGGTGGCGCAGGCGTCGGAGTGGCGGGATCGGGGGCTCGGTCGGGTGCGGGTGGCGGTGAACCTGAGCACCCGCCAGGTGCAGCACCGGGAGCTGGTGGACGAGGTACGGGAGGTCCTGGCCTCCGCCCGCCTCCCGGCGTCGGCGCTCGAGTTCGAGGTCCTCGAGAGCGCGGCGATGAACGACGTGAGCGGCGGAGTCGCGAACCTGTGGGCGCTGAAGCGGCTCGGGGCCCGGGTGGCGCTCGACGATTTCGGGACCGGCTACTCGAGCCTGGCGTACCTGCGCGACCTCCCGATCGACGCCCTCAAGATCGACCGGTCGTTCGTCGCGCGCCTCCACGGCCCGGGCGGGAGCGACGCCGATCTGGCGATCGTGCGCGCGATCGGTTCCCTGGGCCGCGAACTGGGGTTGCGCGTGGTCGCGGAGGGGATCGAGCACCACGTGCAGCTTCGGCGGGCGCGCGACGCCGGGTGTGGCGAGGCGCAAGGCTTCCTGCTCGGCCGTCCGGTGCCGGCGAGCGAGATCGAACCGATCCTGCGGTCGGGCGCGATCGCCGTCTGAGCCGACCGTCCGAGCCGACCGTCCGAGCCGACCGTCGGGACCGGGGTGCGACGCCTGCGACGCCGGCCCGGGGCGCGCGACGCTCAGAAGCGCTCGGGGCCGAGCTCCTCGAGCGCCAGATAGGTCCGGTAGGTGGTCCACACCGCCTGCAGGTACTCGCGCGTCTCGAGCGCGTCGATCGAGCGGAGCAGATCGTCGCGGTCGCCGGCCACCTCCGGACTCGCGTCGAGACGACCGATGTAGCCCTGCCCCCGGTTGTACGAGGCGACGGCGAGCTCGAGGTCGCCGTCGAAGTAGCGGTCGAGCCACCCGAGGTAGTGCACGCCGTAGCGGATGTTCGTCTCCGGATCGAACGGATCGCCCGGCTCTTCGCCGAGGAGCTCGGCGATCCAGTCCCAGGTGGCCGGCATGACCTGCATCAGGCCCATCGCGCCGGAGCGGGAGACGGCACGCGGGTAGAACGCCGACTCGCGCCGCATCACCGCCCAGACGAGCTCCGGGTCGACGCCGGCGCGCTCGGCGGCCGGCTCGACGACGTCGGGCCAGGCCCGCGGGTAGGCGAGGCGCCAGGTGCGGAGCTGGTCGCTGCCGGCGGCGAGCCAGCCGGCGGCGGCGCGCTGCGGGATGCGGGCCTCGCCCAGGGCGACGAGCGCTTCGGCCCACGGCACGCCGACCGTCTCGGCGTCGAGCTCCGGTTCCTGCGCCGCCTGGGCGGTCGCCTCCCGCAGGGCGAAGGCGGCGACCTGGCGGGCCGCGACGTCGTCGCCGGTCTCGGCCAGCCAGCGGACCACCTCCATCCCCTCGGTCGGCACGCGGGCGAGGTCGTCGCGCTCGGGCAGGCGCACCGTGCCGCCGCGGCGGAGGTCGAAGTAGCCCCCGGCCGGGATCCGGGCCTCCGCCGCCTCGCGCGCGGCGTCGTCGCCGATCCGTTCCGCGAGCACCCGGGCCCGCCAGGCGGCGTCGTCCGCGTAGACCGAGCTGCCGGCGGCGAGCTCGAGGTAGACGTCGAGCGCGTCGGCCCAACGTTCCGCACGTTCGAGGAGCGTCGTGGCCAGCCACAGGCGCGCGGGCACGCCCGTGGCGCGGAGCTGGGTGGCGGCCTCGCCGACGTCGCCGCGCCGGTTCGCGACCAGGCCGAGGCCGTACGCGCGTTCGGCCGGAGCGAGACGTTCGAAGGCCGCTTCCGCCTCGTCGACGCGGTCGAGGCTCCACAGCGACCAGGCCACGCCCGCGAGGGCGGCGGACGCGTCGGGGACCTGTTCGAGCCAGCGGCGGTAGGCCTCGAGCGCCTCCTCGTGGCGACCGACCGCCCGGAGGGCCGGAGCCTCGATCGACGGCGCGGCCCGCCCGCCGAGCGCGTCGAGCGCCGCGGAGGAGAGCCCGCCCTGGTGGAACGCGTTCGCGCGTTCGTACGGGTCCTCGAGCAGACGTTCGAGTCCGTCGCGTGCCGTGGCGTCCGGGAGGGCGGCCCGGTAGGCGGCGACCGCGGTCTCGAGCCGCCCCGCCGCTTCGGCCGCTTCGGCGCGGGCCAGCTGCAGGGCGCGCGTCTCGACGCGGGCCAACGGCTCGTCGATGCGGAGGTCGAAGATGCGCTCGATCGCCTCGAGGCGCAGCTCGGGCGGCGTCTCGAGCGACGGGGCGTCCTCGGCGAAGGGGGCCGCGCCGTCGCGTCCGGCCAGCGTCCGCGCGGCGCGGTAGGCGGCGACGTCGTCGTCGCTCCGCATCAGGGCGGCCAACGTCTCCGCGTCGCCCTCCCTCCGGGCCGTGGCCTTCTCCTCGAGCCTCGCGGCCCACGGATGGTCGGGCGCGGCGGCGACGACGACCCTCGTGGCCGCGTCGGCCCCGCCGCCGTCGCGATCCTGGGCAGGGGGGCCGATGGCGATCGCGGCGGCGAAGGCGAGGAGGGCCGTGGCGGAGAGGAGGGCGCGGCGCATCATGACGGAGAGCGTACGCGAAGCGACGATGAAGGTCGTGAAGGTGCCTGCGCGTCGCCTGGAGGCGCCGAGGCGCCGCTCGCGCGTGCTACCGTGCTGCGAATTCGAAGGCACGTACGCTTGCTCCCAGGTTCGCGGGGGCAAGCCGTTTCCGTACGGTCCGGAACGGGCCGGCGCATCGATGGAGGTCGACGACATGGCACGGGAGATCCGCGTCACGAAGGAAGGGTACGAACGTCTGCAGCGCAATCTGGAGCAGGAGCGCACGCGTCTCGAGGAGGCGACCCGCATTCTGCAGGAGCTCTCAGGCACGAGCGACGACTACGACGACACCGGCCTCGAGGAGGCGAAGCGCGAGAAGATCGTGATCGAGGAGCGCGTCGACGAGCTCGAGGATCAGCTCTCGCGCGCGGTCGTGATGGACTCCGCGCCGGTCGACACGGTCAGCCTCGGCAACGTGGTCGAGCTGACCGACGACGATGGGGACGCCTTCCAGGTGCAGGTCGTCTCGCCGATCGAGGCGGGGGTGCTCGAGACCGACGTGCCCTCGATCAGCGACGAGTCGCCGATGGGCAAAGCGCTGATGGGCCGCAAGGAGGGCGACGAGGTGCAGGTCGCGATCGGCGAGAAGGTCACGCGCTACCGGGTCGTCTCGATCGCCTAGCGGCGGCGGCTCGGCGCGGAGCTGGGCCGGCGGCGGTATCGTGGCCGCCATGTCGCAGAGTTCGCTCGAGGAACAGCGCGCCCAACGCCTTCGCAACCTGGCGGCGTGGGCCGAGCACGGGTTCGAGCCGTACCCGTACGCCTACCGCGCCACGCACGGTGCGGCGGATCTTCAGGCCGCGCACGGTGGCGCCGAGCCGGGCGAGCGCTGGGAGGACGAGCGGGTCGTGATCGCCGGTCGTGCCATGACGATCCGGCGCATGGGGAAGGTGACGTTCGCGACCGTTCAGGACGCCAGCGGCCGGATTCAGGCGTTCTTTCGTCGTGACGCGACCGAAGCGTACGCCGGTCTGAAGAAGGTCGACCTCGGCGACTGGATCGAGGTGACCGGCGTCCCGTTCGTCACCAAGACCGGCGAACTGACGATCGAGGCCGCCTCGTACCGGCCGCTCGTCAAGAGCCTCCGGCCGCTCCCGGACAAGCACAAGGGCCTGGCGGACAAGGAGGTGCGCTACCGTCAACGGCACCTCGACCTGATGGTCGATCCCGAGACGCGGCGCGTGTTCGTGATCCGCAGCCGGATGCTCCACGAGATCCGGTCGTACCTCGACCGGCTCGGCTTCCTGGAGGTCGAGACGCCGGTGCTGCAGGCGATCCCGGGCGGCGCCGAGGCGCGCCCGTTCACGACGCACCACAACGCCCTCGACCACGACTTCCACCTGCGGATCAGCCTGGAGCTGCACCTCAAGCGCCTGATCATTGGAGGGTTCGACGCCGTCTACGAGGTCGGACGGAACTTCCGCAACGAGGGGATCAGCCACAAGCACAACCCCGAGTACACGATGCTCGAGGCGTACTGGGCCGGACGCGACTACCTGGACGTGCTCGCCCTGGTCGAGAACCTCTACGCCCACGTCGTCACCGAGATCCACGGCGAGCCGCGGCTCGTCTGGCAGGGGAGGACGCTCGACTTCACCCCACCTTGGCCGCGCATCGACTGGACCGGCGAGCTGGCGGCCCGGTCGGGCATGGACGTCGATCCCCTGGACGAGCCGGCGCTGCGGAACTGGGTCCGCGCCCGGCTGCCGCAGGCCGGCGACGGCGACGGTCCGCTCGCCGAGAAGCCTCTGAACCAGCTCTACGACAAGCTCTACGACCGCTACGTCGAACCGCACGTGGTCGGACCCGCGTTCGTGATGGACCACCCGCTCGCGATCAGTCCGTTGGCCAAGAAGCACCGCACACGGCCGGGGCTGGTCGAACGGTTCGAGCCGGTCGCGGTCGGGATGGAACTCGGCAACGCGTTCAGCGAGCTGAACGATCCGATCGATCAGCGCGAGCGGTTCGAGCGTCAGGCCCGACTGCGGGAAGGGGGCGACGAGGAGGCGCACCGGCTCGACGAGGAGTTCCTCGCCGCCCTCGAGTACGGGATGCCGCCGACCGGGGGTCTCGGTCTCGGGATCGACCGGTTCGCGATGCTGCTGGCCGACGTGCCCAGCATTCGGGACGTGATCCTGTTCCCGCTCCTGCGGCCGGAGTAGCGCGGCCCGGCGACCGGACCGCCGCGGCGCTTCAGGCGCGTCCGCGTTCGTCCGGATCGGCGATCTCGCTCGCCGGCGCGCCGGCGAGCGAGAGGTCGCCCTTCGACTCCGTCACCGCCCGGTCGCAGCGGGCGAGCACGGCGGCCGGTTCGTCGCGGCCGAGCAGCGGGCGCGCGCGCTCCCAGATGCGTTCGTACAGGCGCGCGCGCAGGGCGGCGCGGCGGGCCCCGTCGAGGTCCGGGTCGTGGTCGATCTCGTGCAGCAGGTCGCCGAGGTCGCCGAGGTCCCAACCGGCGCAGCGGCGGACCAGCGTCTCGTACGCGTCGTGCCGGTCCACGCTACCGCTCCTCTCCGGAATCGCCGAGCTTCGGCGTCTGCGTTCAGGATAGGGACGGTAGGCGGGGCGGCCAACGGACGAAGGTCCCGCGAGCGGCGCTCGCGGGACCGGAACGAACGTTCGGTTCGAGCGGCCGGTGGGACAGGACCGGATCAGGCGGGCTCGGGTTCGGAGCCGGCGACCGGGGTGAGGGCGGCCTCGTCGGACTCGCCGGTCCGGATGCGGACGACCGTGTCGAGCGGCTGCACGAAGATCTTTCCGTCCCCCACGTCGCCGGTGCGGGCGGCGCGGACGATCGCATCGATCGTGGGTCGCACGAAGTCGTCGGAGACGGCGATCTCGAGGCGGACCTTCTCCAGGAACTCGACCCGGAACGGGCTGCCGCGGTAACTCCCGGCACGCCCCCCTTGCCCGCCGTGGCCGTGCACGCGGCTCAGGGTCATGCCGCGCACGTCGGCTTCGATCAGGGCGCGTTTGACGTCGGCGAGGCGCTCGGCGCGGAGGATGGCGGTGATCAGCTTCATCTCGGACCCCTTCAGTCGCCGGCGCCGGCCAGGACCGGCTCGCCGAGGCGATCGTCGTCGTGGTAGGCGGACACGCCGTGCTCCGCGAGGTCCAGGCCGACGGTCTCGTCGGCCGCGTCGACCCTCAGGCCGACGGTGAGGCGCAGCGCGGTGAACACGGTCCAGCCGGCCGCGAACGCCGCGCCGGCGTAGGCGAGCGCGCCGATCGCCTGGGCTCCGATGGCACCGCCGCCCAGCACCGCGACGGCGAGCGTGCCCCACACGCCGGCGATGCCGTGGACGCTGACCGCGCCGACGGGATCGTCGACGCGCAGGCGGTCGAGGAGGACGACGCTGCCGACCACCAGCGCACCGCCGATCGCTCCGGCCACGACCGCGAGGAGCCCGTGGACGACGTCGGGTCCTGCCGTGATCGAGACCAGGCCGCCGAGGACGCCGTTGATCGTCATCGACGCGTCGGGACGGCCGAACGCCCGCCACGACACGAAGAGGGCGGCGAGTCCGCCGGCGGCGGCGGCCAGGTTCGTGTTCAGGAAGATCGTGGCGATCGCTTCGGCGTCGGCGGCGCTCGAGAACGCGAGTTGGGATCCGCCGTTGAACCCGAACCAACCGATCCAGAGCAGGAACGCACCGAGGCCGGCGAACGCGAGGTTGTGGCCGGGCATCGCGACCGGTCGGCCGCGCACGTACCGTCCGAGCCGGGGTCCGATCGCGAGCAGCGCGCCCAGCGCTGCGAATCCGCCGACGGCGTGCACCACCGAGGAGCCGGCGAAGTCGGCGAAGCCGAGCTGGGAGAGCCAGCCACCGCCCCACTGCCACGACCCGAGCAGCGGGTAGATCAGGCCGGTCATCACGAACGAGAAGATCAGGTAGGCGCCGAAGCGCATGCGGCCGCCCACGGCGCCGGAGACGATCGTCGCGGCGGTGGCGGCGAAGACCATCTGGAAGATCAGGTCGGCGGGGCCGGGGACGTTGATGTCGGCGACGTAGTTCCCCAGCAGAAGCGGAGCGCCGTACATGATCGAGAAGCCGATCGCCCAGTAGGCGAGGCCGGCGATCGCGAAATCGGCGACGTTCTTCATGAAGATGTTCACGACGTTGCGGCTCGAATGGAGTCCCGCCTCGAGGAGCGCGAAGCCGGGCTGCATGAGCGCGACGAGCAGGGCGCAGACGAGCAGCGCGAAGGTGTCGAGCGCGAACGCGATCTCGCCGACGGCGGCGTCCTGCGCGAAGCCGAGTCCGGCGAGTCCGAAGGGGAGCACGACGGCGGCGGCGCGGCCGAGCCGGGCAGGCGTGTTCGGGGAGCGAGAACGACGTGGCGGCATGCGGACCTCCTGGGCCGGCCGGGCCGATGCGCGGCGGCCGGACGCCCCAAGGTACGTCTCGTCGTGCGGACTGTCAAGGAAGAAGTTGCATGATGATACGAAAGTTGAGAACAGAAAGCGCGATGAAGGGACGGAAGCGCAGACCCGGGACGGAAATCGACGTTTAGTGTGCACGCTTGACGCGACAGCGGGCACGAGTAGAATGCGGGCGGATGCGACGCCGGATCCCCGGCCCCCTCCTCCGGCGTCCTTCCCTCCTACGAGCGAGCGCGCCCACCGCCGAACCGGCGGTGGGCGCGTCGCACGAGGAGGGTCGCAGCGGATGGGCGCGCGAGAGGGCGGAGCGCGCGAGCGGGCGGCGGGACGGCGGCCCCGACGCCCCGTTCTCAGGACTCGGCCAGCTCGATCCGGCTCTTGTCGCCGACGGTCAGCCGATGGGTGGCGGGCCGGCGCGTGGTGGCCACGACGGCGACGTCCTCGCCGATCAGGCTGCCCTGGATCCGACCGGCCACGCCCCGGATGGTGCTGCCGGCGCCGACCACGGCGTACTCGATCTCCGCGTCGACGAGCTCGACGCCGGCGCCGAGCGAGGTGAACGGCCCCACGTAGGCGTCGGCGACCGTCGCCCCGGGGCCGATCCGGGCCGGCCCCACCACCGTCGCGTTCCGTACCGTGGCGCCTTCGTCGATCACGACCTCGCCGATCAGGTCGGCGTGCTCGACCGTGCCGCGCACGTCGCGCCGCAGGCGGGAGAGCTCCAGCCGGTTCGCGTCCAGTACGTCCTCCGGCTTTCCGGTGTCCTTCCAGTACCCGGTCACCTCGACCGGCACCACGCGCCCGCCACGGTCGATCAGGCGCGCGATCGCGTCGGTGATCTGGTACTCGTCCTTGGCCCCACGAGGGAGGCCGTCGATCGCGTCGTGGATCGACCGGTCGAAGACGTAGACGCCGGCCACCGCCAGATCGGAGGGGGGCACCTCCGGCTTCTCGACCAGGGCGGTGACGCGTCCGTCCTGGATCTGCGCGACCCCGAAGGCGCGCGGATCGGCGACCCGGACCAACGCCAGCACCGCGTTCGGCCCCGGCTCGCCCGCATGGAACGCCTCGACGAACGGACGGATGCCGTGCTCGAACAGGTTGTCCGAGAGGTACATCACGAACGGGTCGTCGCCCAGGAAGTCGCGCGCCACCAGGACCGCGTGCGCGAGCCCTTCCGGCGGGTCCTGGACCACGAAGGCGAAGCTGGCACGCTCGGCGTACGGCTCGAGCGCGGCGCGGAGGTCGGCCTCGGTGTCGGGGCTGACGACCACGCCGACCTCGTCGATGCCGGCGTCGAGCAGGTCGTCGACGGCGTAGTGGATCAGCGGTCGGTTGGCGACGGAGATGGTCGGTTTCGGCCGGAGGCTGGTGATCGGACGCAAGCGCGTCCCCAGGCCCGCAGCGAGGATCAGTCCCTTCATGAATACGCTCCTTCGCGGGACCATACCGCAGCGCTCCGAAACCGCGGGGGACGCGCGGCCGGCCGGGTCGCGGGTAGCATGCCGCCATGAGCGAAACGACCCGCGACATCCGGCTCCGCGTGACCTCGGACGCCAGCGGCGTCACGGCGATCCGATGGGAGGCCGACGACGCCCCCGAATCGGGGGACCGGCCGGCCGAGGCGATGCTCCTCGCGCTCTGGGACGGCCAGCAGCGGAGCGCCATGCGGATCGACCTGTGGACGCAGAAGATGACGGTCGAGGACATGAACGACTTCTACTTCCAGACGCTGCTGACCCTGGCCGATACCTACGGTCGCGCGAACGCCGATCCCGAGCTGGCCGCCGAGATCAAGCTGTTCGCTCGCGACTTCGCCGAAAAGGCGTCGAAGCGCGAACGGCGGCGGCAGGGGGCGTGAACCGCCCGCGACGCCAAGGTCAGCGGCCGCGGCCGTCGAGCGTCGCCAGCGACCCGTACAGGTCGGGCCGGCGGTCGCGGAAGAAGCCGAAGCCGGCCCGGAACGAGCGGGCCCAGGCGAGATCGAGGTCCGCGTGGATCACGCCCTCCGTGGTCCGGTCCGCCTCGGCCAGCAGAGCCCCGTCCGGACCCGCGACGAACGAGCTGCCGTAGAACGTCGCTTCGCCCTCGGTGCCGATCCGGTTCGCCGCCGCCAGGTAGGTGCAGTTCGCGGCCGCATGCCCGACCATGGCGCGGCGCCACATGTCGCGCGTGTCCAGTCCGCCCGCTTCGTCCGGTTCGCTGCCGATCGCGGTGGGGTAGAGGAGCAGGTCCGCGCCCTGGAGCGCCATCGCCCGGGCCGCCTCGGGGAACCACTGATCCCAGCAGATCCCGACCCCGATCCGACCGTAGCGGGTGGTCCAGGTCCGGAAGCCGGTGTCGCCCGGTGCGAAGTAGTACTTCTCCTCGTACCCGGGCCCGTCGGGGATGTGGCTCTTGCGGTAGACGCCGAGGACCGAACCGTCGGCGTCGACCATCGCCAGGCTGTTGAAGTGCGCCTGGTTCGCCCGCTCGAAGAAGCTGACCGGGAGCACCACGCCCAGCTCGGCGGCGAGCGCCGCGAACCGGTCGACGAACGGGTGGCCGTCACGCTCGTGCGCCAGGGCGAACAGCTCCTCCCGTTCGAGCTGGGGGAAGTAGAGGTTCTCGAACAGCTCCTGCAGGAGCACCACCTGGGCGCCCTCGGCGGCGGCGCGGCGCACCCAGCCCTCGGCGCGGGCCAGGTTCGCTTCGAGATCGTCGGTGCACGGCATCTGCACCACGGCGAGGCGCACGCGGCGGTCGTCGTTCACGAGGGGATCCCTCCTTCGGGCTGGTGCTGGGTCACGCAGTGGAAGGCGCCGCCGCCGGTCACCAGCTCGGCGGCCGGCAGGCCGACCACCTCCCGCTCGGGGAAGGCGCTCCGCAGCGCGGCGAGCGCCGCGGCGTCGCGGGGGTCGTGGTAGGTGGGCACGATCACGCCGCCGTCGACGAGACAGAAGTTGGCGTAGCTTCGGGCCGGCCGGACGCCGCCGATGCGCGATCGGTCGTCCGGGAGCGGCAGCGTCACGATCCGGTACGGCTCGCCGTCGGCCCGGCGCAGCGCCCGCAGCCGCTCGAGGTTCGCGTCGAGCGCGTCCCGGTTCTCCGCGTCGTCCGGGTCGGCCACGACGCAGACGATCGTGTCCGGTCCGGCGAAGCGGGCCACCGTGTCGACGTGGCCGTCGGTGTGGTCGTCGACGAGTCCGCCCTCGAGCCAGACGACGCGCGTCGCCCCGGCGCGCTCGCGTAGCGCCTCCTCGTAGTCGCGCTCCGTGAACCCCGGGTTGCGGACGCCGTCGAGCAGGCAGCTGCGCGTGGTCAGGACGGTCCCGTCGTCGCCGATCTCGATCGCTCCGCCCTCGAGCACGATCTCGCTGCGAAAGCGTCGCACGCCGAGCAGGTCGGCGATCCGTTCCGGCAGGCGGTCGTCCTGCTCCGCCGCGTACTTCCCGCCCCAACCGTCGAACCGCCAGTCGGCGACCGCCAGGCGCCCGTCCGTCCCGAGCAGGAAGAGCGGACCGCTGTCGCGCAGCCAGACGTCGTCGTACGGGAGCCGCACGAAGCGCAGCGCGTCCGCACGGGCCTCGGCGGCCGCGAGGCGCCGGCGCGCGTCCGTCTCCGCTTCGTCCGAGGCGACGATCAGGCGCACCGGTTCGAAGCGGGTCAGGATCGCCACGAACCGGGCGAACTCGCGGCGGACCGGCTCGAGCCGTCCCTCCCAGAGGGCGTCGTCCTCCGGCCATCCGGTCCAGATCGCGGCGTGGGGGAGACGCTCGGCCGGCATGCGGAAGCCGAGGGCGCGCGGGGTGGGGTTCGGTTCGGTCACGGAGGCACCTCGGATCGTCCGAGCATGCTAGCAGAGCGGCCGACGGGAGCCTGCGGCACGGCGTGCTACGGTGACGCGCCGCCACCTCCGCGTCCCGTCCTGGCGGGGCCGAGCGGCGGACGCCCACGGCCGACGCCCGCGCGCGGCCGTACCTGCGAGGTCCGGATTGAGCATGCCGCCGAACGCTCCCTCTTCGTTCTCCGCCGCCGACGCCGACGCGCTCTACGGCGTCGGGGCCTGGGCCGCAGGGTACTTCGAGGTCGGCGACGATGGCGACCTGCAGGTCCGGGTCGGCGACGCCCACGCCTCGCTCCCGAAGATCGTCCGTCGGCTCGAGGGGACCGGCCGCAGCCTGCCGATGATCCTCCGCTTCCCGCAGATCCTCGAGGACCGGTTGGCGCGGGTGAACGGAGCGTTCGAGTCCGCGATGGCCGAGGCCGGCTACCGTGGCCGCTACCAGGGCGTCTACCCGATCAAGGTGAACCAACGCCGCGTGGTGGTCGAGACGCTCGCCGAGGCCGGCGCCGCCTGGCGTACCGGGCTCGAGGCGGGCAGCAAGGCCGAGCTGGCGTTGATCCTGGTCCAGGACACCCACCCCGAGGCGCTGATCCAGTGCAACGGTTTCAAGGACGACGACTTCGTCCGCCTGGCGCTCTGGGGGCGCAAGCTCGGCAAGAACGTCACGATCACGCTCGAGAAGTTCGGCGAGTTGGACCGGGTGCTGCGGATCGCCGACGAGCTCGGGGTCGAGCCGGCGATCGGCCTGCGCTACAAGATCCACGCCCGCGGCAGCGGCGCCTGGGAGAGCTCGGGCGGCGACGACGCCAAGTTCGGGCTCACCAGCGGCGAGCTCCTCGCCGTCGCCGAGCGGCTCGAGGCCGAGGGACGCTCCTCGTGCCTGAAGATGCTGCACGCGCACGTCGGCAGCCAGATCACCGACATCCGCAAGATCCGCGTCGCGGTGCGCGAGGCGGCGCAGACGTACGTCGAGCTGTGCGAGTTGGGCGCGGTGCCGGAGTACCTGAACCTGGGGGGCGGTCTCGCCGTCGACTACGACGGCTCCAAGACGACCTTCGCGGCGTCGGCGAACTACGGCCTGCGGACCTACGCCGAGACGTTGGTGTGGACCGTGCTCGAGGCGTGCGACGAGGCGGAGGCTCCGCACCCGGTCCTGGTCACCGAGTCGGGCCGGGCGCTCACGGCCCACCATGCGGTGGCGGTCGTGCCGGTGGTCGACGCGATCGGACGGACCCGCGACCCGGTGCCGCTGCCGCCCCTCCCCGACGAACCGAACGCGCTGGTGGGGGACATGGAGGAGCTGCTCCGGAACGTCACCGTCAAGAACTACCGGCAGGTGTACTACGAGGCGGTCTCGAACAAGGACACGATGCACCAGCTGTTCGACCTCGGCTACCTGAGCCTGGTCGAGCGGGCCCACGTCGAACGCACCTACAACCGGATCCTGATGCGCGTCCGTAAGGTGACGCGCGACCTCGACTACGTACCCGAGGAGCTCGAGGACCTCGATCGCTGGCTGGCCGACACCTACGTCGCCAACTTCAGCCTGTTCCAGGCGGCGCCCGACCACTGGGCCGTCGGCCAGCTGTTCCCGATCGCGCCGTTGCACCGGCTGACCGAGCGTCCCACGCGGCGCGCCACCCTCGCCGACATCAGCTGCGACAGCGACGGCACGATCGCCAAGTTCACCGACCTGCGCGACGTCGCCCGCACCCTGCCGGTGCACGACCTCCGCGAGGGGGAGCCGTACCTGCTCGGGATCTTCCTCACCGGCGCCTACCAGGACGTGCTCGCCAACGCCCACAACCTGTTCGGTCGGGTGCACGAGGCGCACGTCCGTATCGGCCCCGACGGCGAGATCGGCATCGAGCGCTTCGTCGGCGGGCAGAAGGCGCGCCGCGTGATCGAGAACGTCGGCTACCGCACCGACGTCCTCCTCGAGTGGCTCGACCAGGAGATCACCGAGGCCAAGGCCCACGGCGTCGCCCTCGACGAGGCGGACGAGGCCGAACTGCGCGAACTGTACGAGCACGAACTGGTCGGGTACACCTACCTGGAGTGAGGCGGGCGGCACGTCCGTCCGGTCGCCGAGCCGCGTCCGGGACCTCGTCCGTTCGGACGAGGCGTCCCGGCGTCCGGCGGCGCTACCCTGAGCGCCAGAGGAGGTTCCGATGCGCGAAGCGAGCCGCACGTTCGAACCGCGCGCCGCCCGGTCGGTGGCGCTGAAGGTGTACGGGGACCTCGTGATCCGGGAGGGCGCGGAGTTCCGCGTGCAGGTCTCGGGCGAGGCCGATCTGGTCGATCGGGCCTGGGCCGAGACGCGGAACGGCCGTCTCGAGCTGGGCCTGGGGCGGGACGTGGTCGAGTGGCTGTCGAGCGGATTCGCGATGCTCGGCAACCGGCCGCTGCGTTGGGAGCTGACGGTGCCGGACCTCGAACGGATCGAGGTCGCGGGACGCGCCCGGCTCGACGTACTCGGCGTGCGCGGACCGTCGCTCGAGGTGCGCGTCGCCGGCCTCGCCGACGGATCGCTCCTCGACCTCGAGGTCGACCGCTTCGTGGTCGACGTCGCCGGACGGGCCGAGCTCCGGGCGGCCGGCCGGTGCTCGGTCGCCGAGGTGCGCGTGTCCGGGTCGGCCGAGGTGGACCTCTCCGAGCTCGAGGCGAAGGAGGCCGAGATCCGAGTGTCGGGCCACGCGGAGGTGCGGACCCGCGTCCGGGACCGCCTCGAGGTCCGGATCACCGGGTACGGGCACGTCGAGTACGAGGGGGATCCGACCGTCGACCAGCGGGTGTCCGGCGGCGGTGGCGTCCGCCGCCGGAACGGCGCCGCTCAGAACGGGTAGGCGCCGCCCTCCTCGCCCGCCTCGACGTGCGGGTCGATCGCGCGCGCCGCTTCCAGGTCGGGGGCGAACGCCGCCGCGCGCGGCAGGTGCACGAGCACCGTCCGTCCCGCACCGGCGTCGCGTCCGATCCGTGCCGCCTGCGCGGCGCTCGTGTGCATCGGGCCCTCGCCGGTCGCTTCGTGCAGCAACAGATCCGCGCCACGCGCCAACTCCGCGATCGCCGGCTCCGGAGCGGTGTCGGAGCTGTACGTGCAGACGCGCCCGCTGTCCAGGTCCTCGAAACGGAGGCCGACCACCGGAACCGCGTGCCGGCCCGGCGCCGCGGTCGCACGCCAGCCGAACCGTTCGAACGCCGGGGCGCCGGCGGCGTACGGGATCTCGTGCGCGGTCCAGCCCGGGTAGCCGTCGAAGTTCGTCACGTCGAAGGCGTCGTGCGTGCGGTGCAGCTGCGCCAGCGTCGGCGCGATGGCGTACACGGGCAACGGTTCGCGCCGGCCCAGGAGCCAGAGGCGTTCGAGCAGCAACGGGAATCCGGCGACGTGGTCGGCGTGTTCGTGCGTGACGACCAGCGCTCCGAGCCGGAGCGGATCGAGCCCCGCCGCCTCGAGGCGCGGCAGCGGATCGCCCCCGCAGTCGATCAGCAACGGCTCGCGGCCGGCGTCGAGGGCGATCATGGTGGTGGTGCGGTGGGGGTCGCTCGTCACCGCACCGGTTCCGAGCAGGTGCGCGGTCGGCATCGTGGCTCTCCCTCCGGACGCCTCCGCACGGGCGGAGGCCGGATGCAGGATAGGTCGGGAACGATGTGGACGCGGCCGTGCGCGTCACGCGCCGTGCCGACGTCGGCGGCCGTCAGTAGAGGCGCGCGCCGTTCGGCACGGGACGTTCGACCGTCGCCACCACGACGCCGCCGTCCCCATCGAAACCCGTCACGAGGCATTCGGAGACGAACGGGCCGATCCGACGGGGCGGCACGTTGACGAGCGCGACGACCTGCTTCCCGAGCAGGTCCTGCGCCGCGTAGAGGTCGGTGAGACGCGCGCTCGAGGCGCGCGTCCCCAACGGACCGAGGTCGACCGTCAGCTTCCAGGCGGGGGTGCGGGCCTCGGGGAACGGCTCGACGCGGACGACCGTCCCGGCGCGCAGGTCGGCGGCGAAGAACGTGTCCGGATCGACCGGATCGGCGGGCGGGGGGACGTCAGGGCTTCCCATGCGGTCAGGATACGGCACCCGCCGCGGGGCGCTCGCCGGTCTGCACGCGCCAGAGGCCGGCGTAGATCCCGTCCCGTTCGAGCAGCTCCTCGTGCCGTCCCGTCTCGACCCGTCGTCCGTGCTCGAGCACGTGCACCACGTCGGCGTTGCGAATGGTCGAGAGCCGGTGGGCGATGACGATCGTGGTCCGCCCGGCGGTGATCCGGTCGAGCGACCGTTGGATCGCGGCCTCCGTCTCGTTGTCGACCGCGCTGGTCGCTTCGTCCAGGATCACGATCGGCGGATCCTTGACCAGCGCCCGTGCGATCGAGAGCCGTTGGCGCTGTCCGCCCGAGAGCCGCTGGCCCCGTTCGCCGACCACGGTGTCGAAGCCATCGGGAAGGGCCTCGACGAACTCGAGCGCCTCGGCCGCCGCCGCGGCGCGGCGCAGCTCCTCGTCGGTCGCGTCCTCGCGCCCCACCTTCAGGTTGTCGCGCACCGTCCCGTGGAACAGGTACACGTCCTGGCTCACGAGTCCGATCGCCCCGCGCAGCTCGTGGCGCTTCAGCGTCCGAAGGTCGTGCCCGTCGAGGGTCACGCTCCCCTCGGTCGGGTCGTGGAAGCGGAGCAGCAGCTTGACCAGCGTCGACTTCCCGGCCCCCGTCGACCCCACGATCGCCGTGGTGCGGCCGGCCGCGAAGGTCAGGTCGAGGTCGTGCAGGACCGGGCCGGAGGTCGAGTAGGCGAAGCGCACGCCGTGCAGCGCGAGCTCGCCCCGGACCCGGCCGCTCGGGAGGGCGACGGGCCCGTCGCGCATCTCGGGCTCGGCGTCGAGGAGGCGGAAGATGCGGCGCGTGGAGGCCATCGCGCGCTGGTATAGGTCGAACGTCTGTCCCAGCCGCGTCAGCGGCCAGAGCAGCCGCTGGGTCATGAACACGAGCGTGCTGAAGATGCCGACCGAGATCGCGCCCTCGAGCGCGAGCTGCCCGCCCCAGACGAGCGTCGCCATGAAGCCGAGCACGATCGCCATGCGGATCAGCGGCACGAAGGCGGAGCTCAATCGGATCGCGTGCCGGTTCGCCTCCAGGTAGCGGTGGCTCGCAGCGGAGATGCGGCGCGCCTCGCGGTCCTCGGCGGTGAAGCTCTTGATCGTGGCGATGCCGCCCAGGTCGTTCGCGAGATCGCTGTTGATGCGGCCGACCTCCTCGCGCACGCGGGCGTAGCGCGGGGCCATCAGCGTCTGGAAACGGAGCGAGCCGTAGAGGATGGCGGGGATCGGGAGGAACGCCAGCCAGGCGACGCCCGGTGCGGCGATGAAGAAGAAGACGCCGAGCGCGGCGACGGTGGTGACCAGCTGCAGGACCTCGTTCGCACCGACGTCCAGAAAGCGCTCGAGCTGGTTCACGTCGTCGTTCAGGACGCTCATCAGCTCGCCCGACGAGCGCTCCTCGAAGAACGCCATGTCGAGCCGCTGGACGTGGTCGTACGCCTCGGTGCGCAGGTCGTGCTCGAGCGACTGGGCCAACGTCCGCCACTGCACCTGGAACAGGTACTCGGTGACCGATTCGAGCCCCCACACCAGGAAGGTGGTGGCCGCCAGCAGCCAGAGCTGCCCGACCGCGTCGAGGCCGAGCCAGCGGCCGAGGAAGGAGCCGTCGCCCCCGACGACGCTGTCGACCGCGACCCCGATCAGGAACGGCGGCGCCAGGTCGAACAGCTTGTTGAGGACGCTGAAGGCGGCGGCGAGGAGGATGCGGGGTCGGTAGCGACCGGCGTAGCGCCAGAGGCGACGGAGCGGCGGGGCGGCGCTCGGATCCATGCGACGGAGCGTACCCCGCGTTTCGGGGCGGGCACGCGCGAAGTCGGGCCGCGCAGGCCACACGCGCCGGGGGGCCGAACGGGTACCTTGGGCCGGATGTCAGGCTCGGGGATCGACGCAGACGCCTTCAAGGACGCGCTCGGCCGCTTCGCGACCGGCGTCACCGTGGTCGCGACCGACACGGACGGCGGTCCGAAAGGGATCACCGTCAACGCCTTCCTGTCCCTGTCGCTGCACCCACCGCTGGTCGGGGTCTCGATCGATCGTTCCTCGCAGGCGCACGACGGACTGATGCGCGCCGACCGCTTCGGAGTCTCGGTGCTGGCCGGCGACCAGGCGCCCCTCTCGAATCGGTTCGCAGGCCGTGACGGGGCCGGAGAGGCGACCCCGTGGGAGCGCTTGGCGGACGCACCGGTGCTCCCGGGTGCCGTGGCCCGGCTCTCCTGCCGGATCGAGGCGCGCGTTCCGACCGGCGATCACACGCTGTTCGTCGCCGAGGTCGAAGCGGTCCGGTCCGACGACCTCCCGCCGCTCGCCTACTTCCGCGGCCGCTACCGCGCGCTGCGCGACGACTGACGGTCGGAACGACCCGGCCCGCTCGCCCCAGGACGCCGTCGAGCGCGGCGGCGAGCGGGCCCGGGCCGTCCGTTCAGAGGGCGCGCAGCGTCGCCAGGTCGCGCGCGTGACCGCCGTCGTCGTCGCCGAGCGGCGTTTCGAGGATCATCGGGAGCTCCGCGAAGCGGTCGTCGTGCAACAGGCGTGCGAACGGCGCCGTACCGAGCTCCCCCTCGCCGATGTTCGCGTGCCGGTCGCGCCGTTCGCCGAGCGGGAACTTCGAGTCGTTCAGGTGCCAGCAGGCGAGCGTCTCGATCCCCGGTCCGTCGGCCAGCTCGAGGAGCAGGCGTTCGTAGCCCGCCTCGTTCCGCAGGTCGTAGCCGGCGGCGAAGGCGTGGCAGGTGTCGAGGCAGACGCCCAGGCGGTCCGCGACGGCCGATCGGGTCCGCACCGCCTGCAGCTCGGCGACGTCGACGCCCAAGGTGCTCCCCTGACCGGCCGTGTTCTCGAGCAGGATCCGGACCGGCGCGTCGCCGAGCGCTTCGAACACCCGGTCGAGCCCCGCGGCCACCCGGTCGAGGCCCACCTCGCGCCCGTCCTCCTGCGGCGCGCCCGGGTGCAGGACCAATCCGGGTACGCCGAGCGCCGCGCAGCGGCGCAGTTCGTCGAGCAGCGCGTCGTGCGACTTGGCGCGTACCTCCGGCTTCGGGCTGGCGAGGTTGATCAGGTACCCGGCGTGCGCCACGACCGGTAGGGCGGCGTCCTCGCGGGCCGCACGGAAGGCGTCGGTCTCGGACGCCGGACGGGGCTTCGAGGCCCATCGATTCGGGCTCTTGACGAAGATCTGAAAGGCGTCGCAGCCGAGCTCTCGGGCCCGCTCCACCGAGGCCGGGGCTCCGCCGGCGACCGACACGTGCGCTCCTGGACGTCCCATGGGCGTCACGATACCTGCGCGGAAGGGGAGCTGATACCGTGGCGCGTGCTCGAGGACCATCTGTTCCGCCCCGACGCCGTGCGCCTCCTCGAGTTCCTGCGGACCCACCTGGGCGGGCGGGGCACCATGATCCAGATCGGCGGCGCGATGGAGATCGTCTATCACGGGCGTGCCGCGAGCACCGCCGACGCCGGCGACTACCTGCTGCTGCTCAAGCCGGACGCCAGCCTCCAGGTGCACGCCGCGCGCGGGATCAAGCCGCTCAACTGGCAACCGCGGATCGACGCGCTCGACCTCCACCTCGACGACGGTCGCGTGGCCCTCACCGCCGAGCGCCGCTCGCCGCTCGAGATCGTGCGGGCGACCGTGCTCGAACCGGCGTTCGTGTTGGCGTTGACGCCGCGCGACGAGGGCGGATTCGTGCTCCAGGGCAGCGAAGCGCAGCTTCGGAACCTGCTGGCGAAGCGGCCGGAGCTGATCGAGGAGGGGCTCGAACTGCTCGACGTCGAGCTGCCGACCGGCGTGGGCGGCGTCGACCTCTACGCCCGCGACGCGGAAGGTCGGCTGGTGGTGGTCGAGCTGAAGCGGGGCCGGGCGACGCACGAGGCGGTGCACCAACTGCAACGGTACGTGGGTCGGGTCCGGGACGAGACCGGCGGCACCGTGCGCGGGATCCTGGCCGCACCGGAGATCACCGCTCCGGCCCGCACGCGCCTGACCGAACTCGGGCTCGAGTTCCGCGAGGTGACCGCGACGCCGGACGAGGCGGCGGTCGATCTGGAACAACCGGGCCTCTTCGACTGAACTCCGCTCGATCGGGGGGCGGCGCGGGCGCTGCGGACGCTCAGCCGGCGGGCGAGCGTGCCGCCCGTTCGGCGTCGCGCTCGGCGCGCTGCGTCTCCTCGCGTGCCTCGCGTTCGAGGTCCTCGAGCAGTTCCGGGTGCGCCCCGACGACGTCGAAGAAGGCGTCGACCACCCTTGGGCCGAACCAGCGGCCGCGCTGCCGGCGGACCTCGGCGAGCGCCTTCTCGACCGGCCAGGCCGGCTTGTACGGCCGCACGTTCACGAGCGTGTCGAACACGTCGGCGAGCGCCACGATCTGGCCGACCAGCGGGATCGCGTCGCCGTTCAGGCCGCGCGGGTAGCCGGAGCCGTCCCAGCGCTCGTGGTGCGTCAGCGCCACGACCTCGGCGAGCTTCATCAGGTCCGACTGTCCGCGCGCCAGCAGCTGGACGCCGACGTCGACGTGCTCTTTCATCGCCTGGTACTCACGATCGGCCAGGCGCCCCGGCTTCAACAGGATCGAGTCGGGGATCCCGATCTTCCCGACGTCGTGCAGCGGCGCGGCGCGACGGAGCAGCTCGACCCGCTGGGGCGGTTCGCCGAGCCGTTCGGCGAGCAGCGCCGCCATCTCGCCCACGCGTTGGGTGTGCCGCCCGGTCACGTAGTCGCGGAACTCGGCGGCCAGCGCGAGACGTTCCAGAAGGTCCATCCGCGCCGTCTCGAGCTCCCGGGTCCGCTCCTCGACGAGATCCTCGAGGTGGGCGGCGTACCCCTTGAGCGCGACGTGCTGAAAGCGGGTCCGCAGCAGGTTGCGGACGCGCAACTGGATCTGCGTCGCCTTGAACGGCTTCTGCACGAAGTCCTTCGCGCCGAGGCTCAACGCCTCTCGCTCCGCCTCGGGCGTCGCGTCGGCGGTGATCACGGCGATCGGGAACCAGTCGTCCTCGGGCCGGTCCGCCACGACGCGCCGGATCAGCTCGAGCCCGTTCATCCCCGGCATGTGCAGGTCGGTGATCAGGAGGTCCGGGTCCTCCTCCCGCATCGCTCGCTCGGCTTCGAACGGATCGTCGGTCGCGATCAGGTGCTCGAACCCGTGCCGCTTCAGGATCCGTCCGAGCAGCACGAGGTTCACCTCTTCGTCGTCGACGAAGAGGATCTTCGCGTCCTTCGGATCCCGAAGCCTGTCCATGCTCACCTTCCCGGAACTCCGTGCGTGCCCGGCCGCCGGCGCACCCCCCAGCATGCCGCAGCGGGCACGACGTTCGGGGTGGGATACCTCGCACCTGCGCCGAACCCTTCACGTCGCCCGCGCAGCGGCCGTTGCTAGACTCGCCGCATGGCGACGTTCCGGAAGGACCCGTTCGGCCCGGCTTGGGTGCTGATCAGCCCCGAGCGCGGGCTCGAGGCCTCCGATTTCGGGAGCGTCGGACGGCCGGCGCCGGTGTCGCCCCTCTCGCCCGGTCAGGACGCCGGCCTGCGCGAGATCGACGCGCGACGGCCGAGCGGGTCGCGACGGGACGGTCCCGACTGGCGGATTCGGGTGCTCGAGGCTCCGGGCCGGCTGCTCGAGGACCGCCCGTTCGAGGTGCGTGGAACGGTTCCGTTCCTCCACGCCCCCGCCCGTGGGCGTCAGGAGATCGTGGTCGAGCATCCCGACCCGCAGGCCCGCATCGATCGGTACCCGAGCGACCACCTCGTCGACCTGCTCCGCGTCTGGCGGGACCGGATGGCGCGGCTCGCGGACGATCCGACCGTCCGCCACGTACAGCTGGTGCGCAACGTCGGTGCCCAGGCCGGCGCCGAGTACGCCCACCCGTACGCCACCGTGCTCGGCTCGCCGGTGCCGAACCGCTGGGTCGACGAGGAGCGGACCGCCGCCGAGGCGTACCGCAGCGAGCGTGGCAGCTGCCTCTTCTGCGACGTGCTCGAGCACGAGTGCGCCGAGCGCGACCGTCTGGTGGCGCAGAACGACCGCTACGTGGCGCTGACGCCGTGGGCGTCGAAGACGCCGTTCGAGACGTGGATCGTGCCGCGACGCCACGAGAGCGCGTTCGGGGCCGAGCCGGTGAACGCGCTGCCCGACCTGGCCGACCTGCTCCGGTCGGTGGTCCGGTCGATGGCCACGGCGCTCGACGATCCGCCCTACCACCTGCTCCTGCACGCCGTGCCGAAGGGGGGCGACGAGGCGTACCACTGGCACCTCGAGGTCCTGCCCCGGCTGACCCGGAGGGCCGGCTTCGACTGGAGCAGCGGCTACTACGTCAACCCCACGCCGCCCGAGGACGCCGCCCGCTTCCTGCGCGAAGCGGCCGTGCTCGACGGGGTCGGATGAGGCCGCTCGATCCGCCGGCCCGGCGCGCCCTGCTGGGGCTGGCCGTCCTCGCCGCGATCGGTGCCGTCCAGGTGCTGTTCCTGATCGGGGTCGAGGTCGACCGGACGTTGCGCCACCGAGCGGCGATCGCCGAGCTGCGCGTCGAGGTCGCGACGCTGCACGCCGAGGCCGAGGATCTGCGTGCGATCGCCGAGCGCGCCGACGACGACGCCTTCCGTGAACAGCTCGCCCGCCGGCAGGGGTTCGTCGGTCCCGACGAGTCCCGCGTGATCGTGGTGCATCGGGACGTCCCCTGACCCGCGCGGCGAGGGGTCGCGGCGCGCGCGGTATCGTCGCCCGCATGGACGACACGGCGCGCATCGAAGAGCGGGTCGCCGAGATGGAGGAGCGTCGCAAGCGGGTCGCGATCGGCGGCGGCGACGTCCGCATCGCGAAGCAGCACGCCGCCGGGAAGCGCACCGCCCGCGAGCGCCTGCGGATCCTGCTCGACGAGGACAGCTTCGTCGAGATCGGCGTGTTCGTCGAGCCGATCGGCGTCAGCGGGGAGGAGCGCATCGACGCCCCCGGCGAGGGGGTGGTCGTCGGTCACGGCACCGTGAACGGCCGCACCGTCTACGTGTTCGCGCAGGACTTCACCGTCCTCGGCGGCAGCCTCGGCAAGATGCACGCCGCCAAGATCGCGCGGATCATGGACCTCGCCGCCGCCACCGGCGCTCCGATCGTGGGCCTCAACGACTCGGCCGGGGCGCGGATCCAGGAGGGCGTCGACGCGCTCTCCGGCTACGGCGAGGTGTTCTTCCGGAACGCCCGCTACAGCGGGGTGGTGCCGCAGATCAGCGCGGTGCTCGGGCCGTGCGCCGGCGGGGCGGTCTACTCGCCGGCGCTGACCGACTTCGTGGCGATGACCCGCGACACCTCGTACATGTTCATCACTGGACCGGACGTGATCCGTCAGGCGACGCGCGAGGAGGTCGGTTTCGCCGAGCTCGGCGGGGCGAAGGTCCACGCCACCCGGTCCGGCGTGGCGCACCTGGTCGGAGTCGACGACGAGGACGTGCTGCGTCGCATCCGGACGCTCCTCGGCTACCTTCCCTCCTCGTCGCGCGAGGCGCCGCCCCGGCGCGACACCCACGATCCGATCGACCGCGCCACGCCGGAACTGTCCGGCCTGGTGCCGACCGACCCGAAGCGGGCCTACCCGATGCGGTCGGTGATCGCGTCGCTCGTCGACGACGGTCGGTTCTTCGAGATCCACGAAGGTTGGGCGAGGAACGTCGTCGTCGGCTTCGCGCACCTCGGTGGCACGGCGGTCGGCATCGTCGCGAACGATCCGCGCCAGCGGGCCGGGACCCTCGACATCGACGCCAGCGACAAGGCGGCGCGGTTCGTCCGGACCTGCGACGCCTTCCACCTGCCGGTCGTGACGCTCGTCGACGTGAGCGGCTTCCTGCCGGGCGTCGCGCAGGAGCACGCCGGGATCATCCGCCACGGCGCCAAGATGCTCTACGCCTACGCCGAGGCGACCGTCCCGAAGCTGACGCTGATCGTGCGCAAGAGCTACGGCGGCGCCTACCTGGCGATGAACTCCAAGGACATGGGCGCCGACGTCGTCCTCGCCTGGCCGACCGCCTCGGTGGCGGTGATGGGGGCGGAGGGCGCGGCGGCGGTGCTCCACCGCCGCGAGATCGAAGCCGCCAGCGATCCGGACCGGGTCCGCGCCGAGCGGATCCGGCAGTACCGCGAACGGTACGACGATCCGTGGCGGGCCGCCGCGCGCGGCTACGTCGACGACGTCGTCGACCCCGCGCGGACGCGCAAGGAGCTGATCCTGCGCCTGCGGGCGCTGTCCGGCAAGCGGGTCGAACCTCCGAACCGGAAGCATGGGAACGTTCCGCTCTGAGCCGGAACGGTAGGCTGCGACGCCCTGCGCGCGGCCCGACGCGCGGCCCCCGCGCGCCGACCCGTCACTGCACCGCGGCCGCGATCCCGGGACCGGGAACCGAAAGGACGGACCGACATGGACCTCTCGACGATGGGCGATTCGCTCCTCGCCCTCCTCCTGAACGTGCTCGCCGCCGCCGCGATCCTGGCGGCCGGCTGGATCGCCGCCGGCTGGGTGTCCCGCACCGTCGTGCGCGCCACCTCTTCGAACCAGCGCCTCGACCGCACGATCGTCAGCGTGCTCGCCAAGATCGCACGCTACGCGATCCTGATCTTCACCATCATCGCCGTCCTGAACCGGTTCGGGGTGCAGACCACCAGCATCGTCGCCCTCCTCGGGGCCGCCGGCCTGGCGATCGGTCTGGCGCTTCAGGGCGCGCTCGCGAACGTCGCCTCCGGCGTGATGCTCCTTGGACTGCGGCCGTTCCGGCTGGGCGACGCGGTCGAGATCGCCGGCACCGTCGGAGCGGTCGAGGAGATCGGCCTGTTCGCGACCCGGCTCCGGACCTTCGACGGGGTGGTCGTGCACACGCCGAACTCGCGCATCTGGGGAAGCGAGATCAAGAACTACACCCAGGCCGAGCGCCGTCGCGCCGACCTGGTCGTCGGCATCTCCTACGGCGACGACATCGCCACCGCCGTCCGCATCGCGCAGGAGATGCTGGCCGCCGACGAGCGCGTCCTGAACGATCCGGAGCCGATGGTCAAGGTCGACGAGCTGGGTGAGAGCTCGGTCGACCTGCGGATCCGTTTCTGGACCTTGCCGGCCGACGTCTTCACGACCAAGTGGGACCTCACGCGCGAGGTCAAGGAACGCTTCGACGCCGGCGGCGTCTCGATTCCGTTCCCGCAGCGGGACCTCCACCTGATCCAGGACGAGGGGCCGGTCCGCATCGAGGGCGGCAGGGCCTGACCGCGGGCGGCGGTGGGAACGCCGCTCAGGCGTGGGGCCGCGCTCGCGTGCGCGCCTCGCGGCGTGCCCACGGCAGGAAGGCGGCGAGCGCCACGGCGGCGAGGGCGGCGGTGACCGCGAACGCCGCGGCGTGCGGTGCGCCGCTGACCTGCAGGCCGAAGCCGATGCCGGTCTGAAGGGCGAAGCCGCCCCCGAACATGAACAGGTTCACCGCCGTCACCGCGCGGCCGGTGAGCGCCAACGGGAACGCCGTGCGCGCCAACGTGAACAGCAGCGCCGACGAAGCGCCGCTGAAGCCGAGCAGGGCGAACGCCACGGTCAGGCGACCGGAGCCGGCCTCGGGTCCGGTCGCCAGGTACGCCTGGACCGCCACGAACGCGCCGGTGCAGATCGCCAGCGTCCGGGCCGGTCCGTACCGTCGCCCCACGAATCCGAGTCCCCCGTAGCCCACGATCACGCCGAGGGCGAACGCCGCGAGCACGTCCCCCGTCGCGATCCGCGACAGTCCGGCGCCCACGCTCAGGTACGGACCCGCCCAGAGGCTCTGGAACGCGAAGGTGGCACCGGTGGTCGCCGCCGCGAGCGCGGCCAGGCCCGCGAAGCCGGGCCGGGCGAAGACCGGCGCGAAGCCGCGCACCGCGACCCGTGCGCCGGCCGCTTCTCCCGCCCGGCGCGCGTCCGCGACCTCCGTGCCCGCGCCGT
>SLSQ01000125.1 GCA_007130355.1 Trueperaceae bacterium | reverse complement strand
GCGTCGCGACTCGGTCAGGCCCGAGGTGCCGATCCGGATCCAGATCCGCCCGGTGCTGCTCGAGAACATCCCGCCCGCGTTGACCTGGCTGGCCGGACGCAGTTCGATCTGGTACGGCCCCGGAGTCCACGAGATCGAGATCCCGAACGTCGTGAACGAGAACGAGAAGCTGCCGGTGCCGCGCAGCAGGCGCGGATCGTCGGTGAACCCGTGCCCGGTCAGCTGCGTGTACGCCTCCTCGAGCATCTCCGCCGCGAGCGTCCGGTCGGCCGCGCCGCACGTCTCGGGGCCCTCGTCGAAGCCGGGGCCGCAGGTCCCTTCGAACGCGCGGTCGGACAACGGGGCCAGGGCGGCGGCGTCGGTCGGCGGAGCGCTATCGAACGAAGGTCCTTCCACGACGGCCATCGTCCAACCGACGGGACTCAGTTCGAGCATCGGCGCGACGACGACGCCGGCCTCCTCGTCCACGACCGCCGGCACGTACGTCCACACCGGAAGGAGTTCCTCGCCGTCCTCCGGGGGTTCGATCACGGCGTCCGGTTCGTAGATCGCGACCGCCAACCGGTGCGGATCCGCCCCGTCCGGGATCGGAAGCACCACGAAGAACGGCGCCGACGGGGAGGCCCCGACGGTCGCATCGGCTTCGACCTCGAACGCGGCACCGTGCTGCGTCACGCCGGGCGAGTGCGGGACGTCGTCCGGACCGTCGCTGCGCGCGATGGTCACCCGCACGCCGTCGGGACGGAGATCGTCCGGCGCCGCGATCCAGGTGTCGTCCGGACCGGCCACGGAACCGCCCGGGGCGAGTTCGGCACCGGACGCCTCGGCCACGACCGACACGACGTCGGTCGCGGAGTCCGTGCCGGCCCGCACCGTGAGCGCCACGCGGAACGTGCCCTCGACGTCGGCGACGAACGACGGGTTCGCCGTGTCCGCGTCCGCCAGTTCGGCCGAACTGGCGTCCGGTCGCGTGTCGAACGCCCAGGCGTACTCGAGCGTCGTCCCGTCGGGCCCGGTCGAACCCGTCCCGTCGAGCGCGACGGTCGCGCCGATCGAGACGGTCCGGTCCGACCCCGCGTCGGCCCGGACTTCGCCGCCCCCGCCCGTCGGCCCGCCGCACGCGGCGAGGACGAGCATCGCGAGCGTGCCCAACAGTACGGACCGGGCACGAACGTGGGCGTAGCTCCGAACTCGCTTCCATGTACTCGTGTCCATCAGTGCCTCCTACCGGCACCGAACTCGCGTCCGAGACCCCCGAGCGGGTCGCGGCGATCGTCGAGTCCGGGAACGTATCCGCACCCTAGGCGACCGCGGTTTCCGACCGCCGTGGAAATCGCACGTCCTCGACTCCGACCGCTGCACGACGTCGCGAGGGCGCGTCGCCCCCTCCCGGGAACCGGCCCCGCGACCTCCCGAACCCGGATAGCCTGAACCCATGTCCGTTCGCGTCGACCTCCTCGGCGACCCGGTCGTCCGGGCGACCGGCCACGAGCCGGCGTCGTTGGGCGCGACGCTCGACGACGCGCTGCTGGCGGTGCTGGCGGTCCAGGCGGGGCGGGCGTCCCGAGCGTGGCTGGCCGGTCTGTTCTGGCCCGACGCGCCGGCGGCGAAGGCGCGCGCGAACCTGCGCTGGCGTCTGCACCGCGTGCGCGCGCGACCGTACGCGGACGTCCTGACCGCCGACCGGACCGCCGTCCACTGGCCGGTGGCGTGCGACGCGCACGAAGCGCTCCGGGCGCGGGACGTGGGCGACCACGACCGGGTCCTCGAACTCGTGCGCGGACCGTTCCTCGGCGAGGTCCGGTTCGACGGCGGCGCGGCGCTCGACGCCTGGTTCCGAGAAACGCGCCATGCCTGCCTGCGCGCCTGGCGCGAGGCGGCGCTGCGGTCCGCGGACCGGGCGCGGCGCGACGGACGGCACGACCTGGCGGTGGCGACGCTGGCGCGGTTCCTCGATCACGAGCCGTTGGACGAAGGGGTGCTGCAGGCGTACCTGGCCGCCGCTGCGCACGAAGGCCGTGCGGACGAGGCGTCCCGCCGCTTCGAACGGTTCGCCTCCCGCTTGCGCCGCGAGCTCGAGCTCGAACCGCAGGACGCCACGGTGCGCCTCGCGCACCACGTAGACGCGTCGAACCGCAGGGCGGACCCGTCCGCCGAGACCGACCGCGCCGCGCCCTCCTCCGCTCCGGACGCGCCCCGACCGAGCGGGCCCGGGACCGACGGGCCGGCTCCCGACGGGCCGGACCTCGGCGGGCCGGACCTCGGCGCGACCGACGGGCACGACGGCGCGCACGCCACGGCCGCTCCGCACGTGCACGCCGACACGGCGTTCGTCGGACGGGAGGTCGAGCTCGGACGGTTCGCCGCCTGGCTGTTCGACGGTCCGGAACGCTGGCTGTACGTCACCGGACCGGGCGGCATCGGCAAGAGCCGGCTGGTGGTCGAGGCGCTGCGCGCCGCCGGTCCGGCGGTGGTCGGACCGACCCGCTTCGTGCGCGCGTCGGACGCCGGCGACGCGCGCGACCTGGCACGCGCCGTGACGTTCGCGCTGCGGCCGGACGCTTCCGCGGCGGCCGATCCGGTGGCGCAGGCGCGACGCGTGCTCGCCGACGCAGGGGGCGTGCTCGTGCTCGACGGACTCGAGCGGCACGGTACGAAGCTCGACTGGCTCCACGAGGCGGTCGCCGGCGCGGCGACGCTGCGGTTGATCGCGACCTCCAGGGTGCGGCCGCGACGTTCGGACGTGCGGGTGATGGCGCTCGGCGGGCTCAAGGCGCCCGACCCCGAATCGGTCGACCCGCACGGTTCGTACTACCGTCCGCGCGGCGCCGTCGTCGGCTTCGGACCCAGCGACGCCGGCGCTCCGGACGACGGCGCCGTCCGCCTGTTCGTGGCGGTCGCCGACCGCGTGGCCGGTCCGTTCGCGCCCGACCCCGAAGCGCGCGCCTCCGTGGCGCGGATCTGCCGCCTCCTCGACGGCGTGCCGCTGGCGATCGAACTGGCCGCCGCCTGGATCCGCACCCTCGACCCGCACGAGCTCGAGGAGGAGCTCCGGCGCGCCGGCCACGAACTGCTTCGCCGCGGCGGCGGCGACGACGCCGATCGCCACGGCGACCTGGATCACGTCTTCACCGCCAGCTGGGCGCTCCTGCCCGAGCGCGCGCGCCGCACCATCGAGACGCTCTCCGTGTTCCGGGGCGGGTTCGACCGGGCCGCCGCCCGCGCCGTCACCGACGCCGGGCTCTCCGACCTGGCCGAAGCGATCGACGCCTCGCTGCTCGACCGACGTGGCGACCGCTTCCGGCTGCTCGAACCGGCCCGCCGCTTCGCGGAGCGTCGCTTGGACCGCGATCCGGAACGCGCGACCGCCGCCAGGACGGCGCACCTTCGCTGGGCCGCCGGCCTCGCGCGCGACGCCACCTCCTTCCTGCACGGCGAGCGTGCCCGCGACGCCCCGTCGCGGCTGCTCCCGGAGGTCGAGAACCTCCGCGCCGCCTGGGGCCACGCGGTCCGAACCGCGGACGCGGCCGCGCTGGCCTCGCTCTCTCCCGCCCTCTCGGAGGCGTGGGACCTGCAGGGACGCTACCGGGAGGGGGCGGAGCTGTTCGCCGCGGCCGAGCCGGTGCTCCGTCCGAAGACGTCCGGTGCCACCGACCCGACGGCGTACGCCTGGGCCCGCCTCCGCTTCGCCTGGTTCGCCTTCCAGGCCGGCCGCTACGACGACGCCCGCGCCCCGGCCCACGACGCGACCGAGCGGTTCGCCGCCCTGGCCGATTCGGAGGAAGCGGGTCCGCGCGCCCGTGAGGCGCAGCGGGGGGCGGGCACCGCGGCGTACCTGCTGGCGGTCGCCGCGGCCGCCACCGGCGACACCCCCGACGCCCGCCGCTGGTTCCACCAGGCGCTCGAACGGCACCGGGCGGCCGACGACCGCACCGGTGTCGCCCGCGCCGAGTCGGGGCTCGGGCAGCTCGAACGGACCGCGGGCCGCCCCGAAGCGGCGCGCGACCTGCTCGAACGCAGCCTGCGCACGCGCGAGGCGTCGGGCGACGACCGGGGCGTGGTGGCGGTCTCGGGCGAACTCGCCTCGGTCCAGCTCGTGCTCGGTGACGTGGACGGCGCCGAGCGGACCGTGCGCCGCGCGCTGCACCGGGCCCGACTGCACGCCGACGCCTGGGGCGAGGCGACGCTGCTGCATCACCGGGCGGCGGTCGCGGCCGCCCGGGGCGAGGGGGAGGTCGCGGAGCGGGACTACCTGCGCGCGATCGCCCGCCTCGACCGCGCCGGGCATCGCTACGCCGCGACCCTCCCCCGCGAGGGGCTCGGCGACCTGTGGAGCGCGACACGGCCGCGGCAGGCGCTGCGGCCGTGGGCGGAGGCGTTGCGGACCGCACTCGACATCGGCGCCACGCCGCGGGCGCTGTCGATGCTCGCCCGGCTCGGCGAGGCTCGTGCCGCCGAGGCGCCCGATCAGGCGCTCGTGTGGCTTCAGGTGGTGATCCGTCACCCGGCCGTCGCGGCGTCGGCCCGAGACCGCGCCGGCGTCGCGTGGGTCCGGATCCGGTCGCGGATGGCGCCGGAACGGTTCGACGCCGGGGTGCGACGCGGCGCACGGACCCCCCTCGAGGAGGCGGGCGAGGCCGCCTGGCGCTGGGCCCGCGTGACGGGCGGCAGCGCGCCCTCGCTGGCGTTCGACGCGCGCTGAGCCCTCGAGCCCTCCTCAGGCTCGTTCCGGCCCGGACCCGTCCGGTTCCTCGGGTCGCTCCTCCGGGCGCGTCCGCCCCTCCGCGTTCGGCGCCTCCTGCGCCTCGCGCCGCGCCAGGTCGTGGCCGCACACCCGGCAGTAGGCGGCGTCGACCTCGTGCCGATCGGTGCCGCACGAGGGGCACGCGATCCGTCGCGGATGGGGACGGGTCGCGCGCGCTAGTTCGGAGGTGACGATCCCGGTCGGCACGGCGATCACGCCGTACCCGAGCACCATCAGGACCGAGGCGAGGGTGCGGCCGAGGTTCGTCACCGGCACCAGGTCGCCGTACCCGACGGTCGTGAGGGTGACGATCGCCCAGTACATGCCGAGCGGAATGCTGTCGAAGCCGTGCCGCGGCCCCTCGACCAGGTACATCACGGCGCCGCTGATCAGCACCACCGTCGCGACGAAGACCAGGAACACCACGATCTTGGCGCTGCTGGCCCGGAGCGCTCGGGCCAGCACGCCCGCCTCGCCCACGTAGCGGGCGGCCCGGAGGACGCGGAAGACGCGCAGCACGCGCAGGGCGCGGACGACGACGAGGGCGTGCGACCCGGTCACGACCAACGTGAGGTAGGTCGGGACGATCGCGAGCAGGTCGATCACTCCGTAGAACGAGCGGACGTACCGAAGGGGACGGCGCGCGGTGGCGATCCGCGCGAGGTACTCGACGGTGAAGGCGATCGTGAACCCCCACTCGATCGCACGCAGCTGCGCGCCGTACTGGGCGCGGATCGGGGCGACGCTCTCGAGCAGCACCGCGACAACGCTCGCGACGATCGCCACCAGCAGCAGCGCGTCGAACGCCCGTCCCGCCGGGGTGTCGACCTCGAAGATGACCTTCCCGATCCGGTCGCGCAACGTCACGGCCGCATGCTACCGCTCGGGTCCCGAACCGCCCGGCCGAGCGGCCGCGCCCCACCGCGGACGCGCCACCGGCCGCGCCGGCCCCGGCCGTGGCGTACGCTCGGCGGGTGCGCGCCAAGGGCCTCGGCGAACCGAACCGCAACTTCTGGCTAGGGGTCTACAACGGGATCCTCGTGAACGGTGGCGAGGCGTTCTTCCACAGCGCGCTGGTGCTCGCCCCGTTCCTCGCGGCGCTCGGGGCGCCGACCTGGGCGATCGGCGCCATTCCGGCGCTCCGGATCGGCGGCTGGTTCCTGCCGCAGCTGTTCGTCGCCAGCCGCCTCGCGCACCAGCCGCTCAAACTGCCGGTCTACCGACGTTCGTCGACCGTGCGGGTGATCGCCTTCGCGGTCCTCACGGCGGCGGTGTTCCTGCTCGGCGACCGGCCGACGGTCCTGATCCTCGTCACGCTCGCCGTGCTGGGCGTCAACGCGGTCGCCGGCGGCGTCGGCGGCGTGCCGTTCGCCGACGTGACCGCCAAGGTCGTCCCGCACTACCGGCTCGGAACCTTCTGGGTACTCCGGAACGCGATCGGCGGAGCGCTGGCGTTGGTGTCCGGCGTCGTCCTGGCGCGGGTCCTCGACTCGGACCTCGACTTCCCGAGCGACTTCGGCGTGGTGTTCCTGCTCGGCAGCGTGCTGCTCACCGGTGCCTACCTGGCGTTCGCAGCGGTGCGCGAACCGGCCGGGAAGCCGGCGCTCCGCGAACCGATGCGCAAGATGCTGCGGCGGTTGCCGTCGGTGCTGCGGACCGACCGCTCGTTCCGGCGCTACCTGCGGGTCCGCTTCCTGGCGCTGGCGGCGATGATGGCGGAGCCGTTCTACGCCGTCTACGCGATCGAGCGGTTGGGGGCGCCCACCTCGGCGCTCGGCTCGTTCGTGATCACCGCCACGTTCGCGTCGATCCTGGTGAACTTCGCCTTCCGAAGGCCGGCCGACCGGGGCCGCAACGTGACGGTGCTGCAGATCTCGATCGCCATGCTCGCCGCCGCGCCGCTGATCGCGATCGTGACGCCGGTCTGGCAGGGGTTCGCGTTGGTGTTCGCGCTGTCGGCGGCCGGCACCTCGGGCATGGGGATCGCCGCCTGGAACCTGCTGTACGCCGTCTCGCCCGAGTCGCAGCGTCCGCTCTACGTCGGGGTCGCGAACAGCGTGCTGGCCGCGCCGAGCCTGGCGCCGATCGCGGTGGGCGGCGCGATCGGCCTGATCGGCTTCGCGGGGGCGTTCGGCCTCGCGGCGGTCGCGGCGATCGCCGCGCTGGCCTTCGCGTTCCGCTTCCACGAGCTGCGGGAGCTGGACCGAGCGGCGCTCGAAGAGTCCGCCGCCTGACGCCCCGGACCGGTCAGGCCGTCGGCCCCGCTCCGGACGCGCCCGACGGACCGCCGTCGGGGCCGCCGACCTCGGGCGGGACGACGTCCGCACCGCCGAACTCGGGCGCTGCCCCGCCGGGCGACACGGCGTGCGCCGGGTCGGTCTCGTGCCCCGACGCCGACCCGTCCGGCTCGGTCGGGACGGTCGCCGGTTTCGCGGCGAGGGGAACCACCCGGACCCAGGTCCGCAGGCCGACGGCCGACACCTCGGCGACCGGCGAGTCGTCCTCCCCCGCGAGCGCGCGGCACCCGTCGCGAATCGCCTTGCGGGTCAGGCGCGGGTAGGTGTTGGGCGACTGGGCCGCCTCGATCTCGCCGACGCTGACCCATCCGGGCCGGCGCGAACGGTGGGGGAAGGTCGGGCGCGAGCGGGGGCGCGCGATCGGGACGTTCGCGTCCGGCGCCAGCGGGTCGGCGACGGTCGGCGGCGTCGCGTCGGTACGGGCTTCGGGCGTCCCGTAGCGGTCCAACGCGCGCAGGAGTGCGGTGACGAGGTGCTTGTGCTGCATGACGGCCGTCCTCGGGAACCGTGCGGTTCCACCTGGGTTCTAGGACGAAGTCGGGGCCGCGATCCGCGGACGCGCCGCGGCGACGCGCCGACGCGACGTCCCGCGCGACGCTACCGCGCGTGGCGGGTCGGACGCAACGGCCGGAGCGACGGGCCCACGTCGCGTTCGGGCCCGTCCAGGAGACCGATCGGGGACGTTCGCACGCGGACGCGGGTAGGCTACGGACCTGTGGACGTTCGGACGGTGGCGTCCCCGGGAGGAACGGACCTGCATGGAGCACGCGACCCCTACGCACGATCGCCCCTCGCACGAACCGCTCGAGACCTACCTGGGTCGGTACGCCGACGTCCTGAGACGGGTCTTCCGCGATCCGGAGGACGAACTGCGCACGCCGCTGGTGCGGGGCGTCCCGCCCTCGGACCTCCGCGCCCTGCTGGCGTCCGGACCGCTCCGCGCCTTCATCCCCAGCGAACACGGAGGGCGCGGCGGCCACGTGGCCGAGGCGATGGCGGTCCTGGAGACCTCCGGGTACGAGTCGCTCGCCATGTCGCTCACGATCGGCATCAACGGCGCCCTCTTCGTGCAGCCGGTCGCGAAGTACGGATCCCCGGAACTGCAGGCCCGGGTGTTCCCGCGCTTCGTGCGCCACCAGAACATGGGCGGCCTGATGATGACCGAGCCGGACTTCGGCTCCGACGCGCTGAACATGGAGACCGCATGGTGGACCGAGGACGGTCGGATCCGCATCCGAGGCGTGAAGCACTGGGCCGGCCTGACCGGACTGGCCGACTTCTGGCTGATGACGGCCCGGTCGCGCGGCGACGGCGGTCGCCTCGGGCGTGACGTCGACTTCTTCGTCCTGGACGAGCACGATCCCGACCAGGCGGTGGTCGTCGAGGAGCGGTTCCACAACCTGGGCCTGTACGCGATCCCGTACGGGCGCAACCGGATCGACGTGCGCGTCCCCGAGGAGCAACGGCTGCGTCCGCACCGCACCGGCCTCAAGATGATGCTCGACCTGCTGCACCGCAGCCGCACGCAGTTCCCCGGCATGGCGATCGGCTTCCTGCGGCGCTTGGCGGACGAGGCGCTCGACCACGTCCGCACGCGCTCGGTCGGTGGCCGTAGCCTGCTGGCGTACGACCAGGTGCAGCGCCGCGTCGCGGAGCTCCAGGCGTCGGTCACCATCGCCAGCGCCATGTGCGTGAACGCCGCCGAGACGGCGGGGATCGAGCACGACCTGTCGAAGAACGGTCTGGTCGCGAACTCGGTCAAGGCGGTGGTGACCGACCGGATGCACGACGGCGCTCAGTCGCTGCTGCAGCTGGTCGGCGCCAAGGGCTACCGGCTCGACCACCTGGCGGGCAGCGCCACGGTCGACGCGCGACCGTTCCAGATCTTCGAGGGCAGCAACGACATCCTCTTCGAACAGGTCGCGGCCGCGACGCTCGGGGCGATGCGCCGGGCGAAGGAACGGCACCTCGGCGCCTTCCTGGCCGACTACGCGCCGGTGCGGCGGGCGGGCGAGACGTTCCGTTCGCTGCTCGACGTCCAGATCGATCCGGACCTGCCGCAACGCCGGATGGTCGACTTCGGTCGCCTGATCGGTCAGGTCGTCGCCGCCGAGTTGGTGATCGACCTGGGCGAGCGCGGCTACCGTGCCGAACGGGTCCGCGGCGCGCTCGAGCACCTGCGGGCCGAGGTGCGGTCGGCGTTCGCGACCTTCCGCAGCGAGGACGTCACCCAGCCCGACGAGGAACCGGTCGAGGCCGGCGCCTGGTTGGCGCAGGTCGGGCGGGCGGGCGCCTCAGGCTGAGCTACGCGCGGCAGAGGTCGAGGACCAGGCGGCGGAGTACCCGCTCGAACCGCACGACGCTGTCCAGGTCGACCCACTCGTCCGGTCGGTGGATGCCGCCGCCGACCGGACCGAACAGGACGGTCGGGATGCCGGCCGCCTCGTGGAGCGCCGCGTCGGTCCAGTACGGCGCGCCGAGGCGCTGCGGGGCGCGGCCCAGTTCGGCGCCGGCGGCGCGCTCGACCGCACGCACCGCCGGTCCGTCCAGATCGGCCTCGAACGCCTCGCGCACGACGGTGGCGCGGAGCTCGGCACGGACCGTGGGGTCGTGCTGCCGCAGCTCGGCGAGAAGGGCCTCCGCCTCGGCCGCGGCGTCCCGCGCGGCCGACTCGCCGGGCACGGTGCGGCGTTCGAACGTCGCTTCGGCCCGGGCGGGCGTCGTGAACAGCTCCTCTCCTCCGCGCGCCAGCACCGCCTGCCACGATCCGTGTCCCACGTACCGGTGCGGCGCCGTCCGCCGGAGCCGAGCGTCCATCGCCTCGACGCCGACCAGGGCACGGCCCAGGTGGGCGACGGCGTTCACGCCGTCGGCGGGCCGCGAGGTGTGCGAGGCGGTGCCGTGGAAGGTCGCCTCGAGCAGCGCGAAGCCGCGGTGGGCGACGTGCAGCTCCAGGTCGGTCGGCTCGGTGACGAGCGCGAGGTCGGCGGACGACCCGTCGTCCCGGTCGGAGCGCACGGCGTCGAGCACGGCGCGGGTGCCGATGCTGTCGTGCTCCTCGTCGGCGACGGCGGCGACGAGCACGTCGCCGCTCAGGTCGGAGCGCGACGCCGCCCAGGCGGCGGTCCGCAGGCAGGCGGCCAGGCTCGCCTTCATGTCCATCGCGCCGCGCCCGTACAGCCGGCCGTCCGCGACCGTCGGCGTGAACGGCCGGTCCATGCCGGTCACGCCGACGGTGTCGAGATGCGCGTTCAGAAGCAGCGTGCGGCCGGGACGCGACGTGACGCCGCGGGCGCGGCCGGCGGCGCGCAGCAGCACGCTCGGCCGTCCGGCCACCGGCTCGATCCAGCGGGTCTGCAGACCGCGCGTCTCGCCCCAGGCGCGGACGCGGCGGGCGAGCGCGCCCTCGCCGTCGCGGCTGGGATCGAGCGCCGGGTTGACCGAGTCGATGCGCACCCACTCCTCGATCAAGGCCCGTTGGGCGTCCGGGTCGGGAACGACCGCGTCCGGCGAGCGCTTCGCGTGCGACTCCGACATGGCGCACCTCCTTCGCGCGGCCCCGCCGCCCGCGGGCGCCGCCGGCCCCGAGCGTACCGGCCGCGGCACGGCGCGGTACGCTTCCGCCCGATGACCCTCGCCTTCCTCGTCCGCTGGACCGTCGCCACCGCCGTGGCCGGCGCCCTGGTCGGCGGGCTCGAGTCGACCCTGCGGCCGATCGGCGCCTCCCTCTTCCTGCCGGGCCTCGCGCTCGGCCTAGCGCAGCGCCTGGCCGCGCCGAGCCGGGTGCCAGCGATGTGGACGCTCTTCTCCGGGCTGGCGTGGGTGGCGGGCGCCATGCTCGACGCCGCCACCGGCTTCCGGCCGGACGGACTCGGCCTTTGGGCGATCCCGACCGCCACCATGGCGCTGTGGCAGACGTTCCTGCTCGGACCTCCACGTCGGACCTGGCCGTGGCTTCCGGTCTCGTTGGCCGCCGCGGCGGCGCTGCAGGCGGCGGCCGCGGCCACCTGCCGAGTGGCCTGCGGCCCGCTCGCCGACGGCGTCGGGCCGGCCGCGG
>SLSQ01000076.1 GCA_007130355.1 Trueperaceae bacterium | reverse complement strand
CGCGCGCCTGCCGGGCCGGACGGCGCACGTGCCGGGGCGCGTCCGCCCGCGACCGCGCGCCGCCCGTCGCCGCTCAGGTGCGGGTCGCCTGCATCAGCGTCCGGACCAGCACCGCGCCGACCGCCAGGTCGAGGGTGCCCTCCTCCTCGACCTCGGCGAGCGCCGGGTCGTAGCGGTCCAGGAGCCGGGGCAGTCCGGCCAGGTAGCGCTCGGCGGTGAGGGCGTCGCCCCGCTCGGCGACGCCCGCGACGTAGCCGGCGGTGAGCCGCTGCTGCGCGCGCCGCAGGTCCATGACCAGGCCCGAGGCGGCGATCGTCTCCCACTTGTGCCGGGTCGGGAGTTCGGAGAGCCGGTCCCGCAACCAGCCGAGCCGGAGCCGTTCGCCGATCTCGTAGAAGCGGCGCGCCGCCTCGCCGATCGGCACGTGCGCGGCGTGCGCCACCTCGATCGCGCCGACCGAGGCGGGCACGAAGTCGAGCCCGGCCACGCGGACCGCCCGGTCGGCGTCGAAGCCGAGCTGGCGGTACCGCTCGGTCCGTTCCTCGAGGTAGCGGGCGTCGGCGCCGGCGATCGCCTCCGGGAGGAGCGCCCGCAGTTCGGAGAGCGGGTCGCGGTAGGTGGCGTCGAACTCGGCCAGATCGGCGCCCGAGAGGTCGTTCATCAGGATCCACGACACGAGCCCCTCGGTGGCGCGCACCACCTCGTCGAGCGCCTCGAAGCGCGCCTCGGGCGTCAGCTCCGCGTGCGCTTCGAACTCGGCGAAGAAGGTCGAGACGTCGAGCAGGCGCATCGCCATGAGGGCGGCGCGCAGGATCTCGACCGGCGTGGCTCCGGAGTCGCGGACGGTGCGGTGGACGAAGCTGATGCCGAGCAGGTCGACCACCAGGTTCGTCGCCTGGGTGGCGACGATCTCGCGCCGCAGCGGGTGCGCCTCGGCCGCCTCGCGGAAGCGCTCGCCCACCTCGTTCGGGAAGTAGTCGAGGAGCAACGGCAGCAGGTGCGGGTCGCTCGGGAAGTCGGTCTCGAGCAGGCGCCGGTAGACGCCCATCTTGGCGTACGAGAGCAGGATCGCGAGTTCCGGACGGACGTACGGGATGCCGGCGCGGATCCGTTCGGCGCGCGCCTTGGCGTCGGGAAGCGCTTCGACCACCGAGTCCAGGCCGCCGCGGTCCTCGAGGTAGGTCTGCAACGACGCGAAGAGGTTCGGGTCCTTCCCGGCCCGGCGTTCCGCGAGGGTGATCGCGAGCCACTGCCGGGCGGCGTCGATCAGCACCTTGCGAGACACCTCGTCCGTCATCGTCTCGAGCAGCCGGTTCCGCTGCACGTCGGACAACTCGCCGCTCGCGACCAGCGGTTGCAGCAGGATCTTGAGGTTCACCTCGCGGTCGGACATGGCGACGCCGCCGACGTTGTGGACGGCGTCGGTGTCGAGGCGTACGCCGGCCCGCGACGCTTCGATGCGCCCGAGCTGCGTGAACCCCAGGTTCCCCCCCTCGCCGACCACGCGGCAGCGCAGTTCGGCGCCGTCGATGCGGACCGCGTCGTTCGAGCTGTCGCCGACGTCGGCGTGGCGTTCGTGCGACGCCTTGACGTAGGTGCCGATCCCGCCGTTCCAGAGCAGGTCGACCGGCATCCTCAGGATCGCGCGGATCAGGTCGGGGCCGGACAGGATCTCGGCCTCGACGCCGAGCATGGCGCGCACCTGCGGCGACAACGGGATCGCCTTCGCGGCGCGCGCGAAGACGCCGCCCCCCTCGCTGATCACCGACGCGTCGTAGTCGGTCCAGGAGGAGCGCGGCAGCCGGAACAGGCGTTCGCGCTCCCGGTACGACGCCTCGGGGTCCGGGTCGGGGTCGAGGAACACGTGCAGGTGGTTGAACGCCGCCTGCAGCCGGAGGGTGCGGTGCTGCAGCATGCCGTTGCCGAACACGTCGCCCGACATGTCCCCGATCCCGACGACCGTCACCGGGTCGTGGGCGGGGTCGGTGCCGGCCGCCGTCAGGTGTCGCCCGGCGCTCTCCCAGGTGGCTCGGGCGGTGATCCCCTCCTTCTTGTGGTCGTAGCCGTAGCGACCACCGGAGGCGAAGGCGTCGCCGAGCCAGAACCCGTGCGCTTCGGCGACCTCGTTGGCGACGTCGCTGAAGGTGGCGGTGCCCTTGTCGGCGGCGACGACGAGGTACGGATCGGGCTCGTCGTGGATGACCAGGCCGTCCGGGTGGACGATGGCGTCGCCGCGCCGGTCGTCGGTCAACTCGAGCAGCGCCCCGACGTAGGCCCGGTACTGCCGCTCGACGTAGGCGCGCAGCGCGTCGCGATCGTCCGGCGCGCCCTTGACGACGAATCCGCCCTTGCTGCCCACCGGCACGATGACGGCGTTCTTCGTCATCTGCGTCTTCATCAGCCCGAGCACCTCGGTGCGGAAGTCGTCGGGCCGGTCGGACCAGCGGATCCCGCCGCGCGCCACCTTGCCGCCGCGCAGGTGGGTGCCCTCGACCCCGGGGCCGCTCACCCCGATCTCGAAGAGCGGGCGGGGCTCCGGCATCGCGGCCACCTGCAGGGAGGCGATCTTGAAGGCGATCGGTGACGACCCGGCGAAGTAGTTCGTGCGGACGGTGGCGCGCATCAGGTCGTGCACCCCGCGGAGCACCCGGTCCTCGGGCAGGGACGCCACCGTCGCGAGCCCGTCGTGGAACGCCTCGTCCGCGGCGGCGGCGAGGGCACGACGTTCCTCGTTCGCCGGCCCGGCGCCGCCCGGACCGGCCGGATCGAAGCGGGCGGCGTACGCCTCCAGCAACGTCCGGGTGACGTCCGGATGGGCCAGGAGCACGTCGTTGACGAAGGCGCGGCTGGTCTCGGCGTTGATCTGCGCGTAGTACATCTGGTACGCGCGCAGCAGCGCCACCTCGCGCAGCGTGAAGCCGGCGGACAGCACCAGTCGGTTGAGCCGGTCGTTGTCGACGTTGCCGTCGAGCAGCTGGCGGAGGGCGGCGATGACGCGGTCACGGTCGCACCGCACGTCGAGCGCCCCGCCGGTCGCGACGCTCTGGACGCGGAAGACGTCGATGCCGCGCCAGCCGTCCGCGCTCTTCAGCGGGTAGACGACCTGCTCGAGGACCCGCATGCCGAGGTTCTCGAGGATCGGCAGCACGTCGGAGAGGATCAGCGTCGGGCGCTGATGGTAGACCTTGACGAGGGTCACGTCCTCGCCCTTGCGGTCGTCGAGCGGCGCGAGCAGGTCGACGCGGACGGCGCCGTGCCCCAGCTGCTCCAGGTTCACCACGTCCCGCAACGCCTGGGCGGGCGGCACGTCCGCCTTGTAGCGGTCGTCGAGGGCCGGCAGCCACCGTTCCGCGAGACGACGGCCCTCGGCGCCGCCGTGCCGTTCCGTCAGGCGGTCCTTGAGGTGATCGTTCCAGCTGCGGGTGAGCTCGGCGACCTCGCGCTCGAGCTCACGCACGTCGAGGTCCTCGGCCCGGACCTCGGTGACGAAGAAGAAGTGGAAGCGTACCTGCGCCTGGTCCTCGCCCATCGCCAGCTGGTAGTCGACGTGCTCGGCGTCCAGCCGGCCGGCGAGCAGCTCCTGGATGCGGCTGCGGACCCGGGCGTTGAACCGCTCCCGCGGCATGATCACCATCAGGCCGAGCCCGCGCCCGAGCGGGTCGGGGCGGACGGTGAGCTTGACGCCCCGTTCCTGCTCGAGCGCCATGACGGTGCGGATGTCCTCGTGCAGCCGTCCGACGTCCGACCAGAACAGTTCGCTGCGGGGCATCGAGTTGAAGACCGTCACGATCTCCTTGTAGTCGTGCGAGCCGGGTTCCGCCTCGTCCAGGTCCAGCACGCCGAGCAGCTTGCGGCGCAGGATCGGCGTCTCGTCGACCGGCGTGGAGAGCGCTTTGCTGGTGAACAGGCCGACGAACCGGCGTTCGCCGCGGACCTCGCTGCCGTCCGGCGTCTTCTTCACGCCGACGTAGTCCATTCGCGCAGGGCGGTGGACGGTCGACAGGGCGTTCGTCTTGGTGACCACCAACGGCCGGCCGCCGGTGACCCGCTCGCGCAGGCCGGCGGGCAGGTCGGCGAGCGGTACCGGCGCCCGGTAGGCGCTGTCGGAGAGCTTGGAGAGGATCCCGAGCGCCGAGTCGCCGTCGGCACGCAGGGAGGGCGCTCCCTCGTGGTCGACGATGTCGTACTCGCGGTACCCGAGGTGGACGAAGTTGTCCTCGTCGAGCCAGTCGAGGAAGGCGGCGTACTCCTGGAACTCGTCGGCACGGTCGGCATCGTCCATGCCGCTCGCGAGGCTCCGCAGGTCGTCGGCGACGGCGCGGGCACGTTCGCGCAGCGGTTGGTAGGCGTCGGTCGCCAGCACCACGTCGTTGAGGACGTCGCGGATCCGGTCGCGCAGGCGGAGGCGCCGGTCCTCCTCCTCGATCCGCTCGACGAAGTACATCTCGAACGCCTCGGCGCGGCCGCCGGTGCCCTTGCGGCCGAGGTCGGCGACGCGTCCGTCCGGACCGCGCGCGACACGGTAGATCGGGTGCAGCAGGTGGAAGGTCTCGACACCCTCCCGGCGCAGGGCCGCTCGGACCGAATCGACGACGAACGGCCGGTCCTCGAGCACCAGGCGGACCACCGTGTACGGCGCGTCCCAACCGTCGGCGTGGAACTCCGGGTTCCAGACGTCGACGGCGGGTCCCTCCCCGCCGCGTTCGTTCAGGAACCGGAGGCCGTTGCGGGCCATCGCGACGAGCGCGTCGGGGTCGAAGGCGTCGAGGAACCCGGGATCGGCCTTGTCGAAGAGCCGCTCCGTGAAGCGGCCGAGGAACGGATCGGATCCGTCCTCGGCGCGCTGAATTCGGGTCCGTACCTGTTCGAGCGTGGCGGGCATGACGGCGCCTCCTTCGCGGGCGCGCCCGGCTCGCGGTCCAGGGCGCGGACGAGGTCGTTCGTGAGAATCGCGGTCACCCTATCCCACCCCCCGCGACGATGCGACGACTCCCGGACGGTCGCGTAGAATGGCGCTCATGACGTTCGTAGCGGCGACGCTCCTGGTCGCGTTCGATCAGGCGACCAAGGCGTGGGCGCAGGGGATCCTGCAGCCGCTCGGCCGTATCGACACGCCCCTGCCCGGCGTCGACTTCGTGTACGTCCGCAACCCGGGGGCGGCGTTCGGCATGTTCCGGGACTTCGCCGTTCCGGTCGGCCCGGTCACGGTCGACGGCACCTTCCTGCTGGGGGTGCTGTCGCTCGCGGTGTCGGTCTGGCTGGTCCGCCTCTTGGCGCGCCCGGCCGCTCCGGGCCGGCCGGCCCTCGACCGGGTGACGCGCGTCGCCCTGACGCTGATCCTGGCGGGCGCGGTGGGGAACATGATCGACCGGTTCCGGCTCGGGTACGTGATCGACTTCGTGCACGTCGGCTTCGGCGCCTTCGCGATCCCGGTGTTCAACGTGGCCGACGCGGCGATCAGCGTGGGGGCGGCGGTGCTGATCGTGGCGACGGTCTGGCCCCGTCGGCCGGAGCCACGTGCAGGAAGCGCGGCCGTCCCGCCAGATCCGGGTGCACCGTGACGGCCCGGGCGGGATCGCTGCTCCGCACCTCGCGCGCCGCCTCCTGCACGTTGCGCGGGTCCAGCTCGAACCAGCCGTGGGCGCTCGGCGCCCAGCGCGTCGCTCCGTCCCCCGTGGACGCCTGACGCCAGAGCGCCCGGAACGGCTCCAGTCCGTCCGCCCCGCCGAACAGGGCGCGGGGCGGATCGTGGCGCACCTCGCGCGGAAGCGCGTCGCGGTCGGCGTCCGGCAGGTACGGCAGGTTCGCGATCAGCAGGTCCAGGCGGGGCAGCAGGGCGTGCAGCGTCGCGTCGCGGAGCAGGTCGGCCCGGTGCAGGCGCACGGCGGGCGCATGCCGGCGGACGTTGCGCGCGGCCAGCTCCAGGGCGCGGGGTTCCACGTCGCTGCCGTGCACCTCGGCGTCCGGTCGTTCGGTCGCGATCGCGATCGCGACGGCGCCGCTGCCGGTCCCGACGTCGAGCACGAGCGGGGCGGCTCGGTCCCGCACGCTGGCGAGGGCGGCGGCGACCAACGCCTCCGTCTCCGGCCGGGGAGCGAGCGCGCCCGGTCCGGCGGCGAGCGGCAGCTCCCAGAACCAGGCGACGCCGAGCAGGTGCTGGAGCGGCACGCCGTGCGTCCGGCCGGCGATCCAGGCGTCGATGCGGCGGCGGGCGGCGGGAACGACCCGCAGGTCCGGTTCGGTGCGGAGGCGCAGGCGGGTCGCGTCGAGCGCCGTTTCGAGCATCGCCCACGCTTCGGCGTCGGCCGACGTCACGCCGGCTTCGCGCAAGCGGCGGGCGATGCGGGCGTGCTCGGCGACCGGCCCGACCCCCTCGGCGCGCACGCCGGTCCGGGCCGTCGCGTCAGCCCGCGTCGGGCGGCGCGGGCACGATCACGACCCGCCGCTCGCGCCCTTCGCCGGTCGACTCGGTCAGGACGTCCGGTTCCGGCGCGAGCGCCATGTGGACCACGCGGCGTTCGGCGGCGCTCATCGGTTCGAGCTCGACCGGTTCGCCCTCCTTGCGGACCCGGTCGGCGCCCCGGTGGGCCTGCTGCCGCAGCCGGTCGTCGCGCCGGCGCTTGTAGCCGCCGACGTCGACGTTGACCCGCACGGCGCTGTCCTCGCGCCGGTTGATGACGGCGTTCACGATCTGCTCGAGCGCCGCGAGGGTCCGGCCGTTCTTGCCGATCAGCCGGCCGGCGTCGCCGCCGTGGATCTCGGCGCCGACCTCGTCGTCCGCCGTTTCGCGCACGTCGACCGAGTAGGCGGGGTCGAAGTTCACGAGCAGGTCGACGAGGAACGCCTCGGTCCGTTCGCGCGGGTCGCCGTCGTCCCGGATCGGGCCGGGCACCGGCGCCGGCGCGTCGAGGTGCTCCCCGTCCGGTTCGGGCAGGCGCGCGCCGTCGGCCTCCTCGCCGGTGACGATGCCCAGGTCGCTGAGCGTCCGGTCCAGGTCCTTCGGGTCGGAATCGTGGCTCACGTCGCGTCCCTCCTCGCCCCTTCGCTCACGCGCTCGCCGCGGCCTTCTTCTTGTCGTTCGCGCGGCTGATCAACCAGTACTGCAGCACCTGGATCCCCATCGACACCACGAAGTAGAGGATCACGCCGGCCGGGAAGGTGAACAGGATGAAGGCGAAGACGACGTTGATCAGGATCTGCTGCCGCAGCATCTGCTTGTTGCCGCGCGCGGCGAAGTACGACATGCCGAACATGACGGCCACGTAGAGGACCGGCAGGATGTAGAGCGGGTCGGCCTGCCCGAGGTCGGGGACCCAGAGGAACCCTTCGTCGAACTCGAAGTTCACGAACACGCGCCAGAGGATGATGAACAGCGGCATCTGCGCCAGGATCGGCAGGCAGCCGCCGGCGGGGTTGACGCCCGCTTCGCGGTAGAGCTTCATCGTCTCCTGCGTCAGCGTCTCGCGGTCGTCCTTGTACTTCTTCTGCAGGGCCTGCAGCTTGGGCTGCAGCTCCTGCATGCCGAACATCGACCGCGTCTGGGTGCTGATGAGCGGCCAGATCAGGGCGCGGAACAGCAGGGTCAGCACGATGATCGAGAGGCCCCAGCTGGGGACGTACTCGTGGATCTCCTGCAGTACCCAGAGCACGCCGATCGAGATGCGCCCCAGGATGTTCGGGCGGAACAGCCCGGGGAGCTCGTGGTAGCCCTCCTGGTAGTAGCGGACCAGTTCGTTGGGGCCGAGGTACGAGCCGATCTGGAGCCGGACCGAGTCGCCGACCTCGGGGCCGAGCTCGCGCTGCATCGCCAGCCGGTCGGTCCCGATCGGGATGGCGGCGTGGTCGGGCGCGTCGGGCTGGAGGATGATCGCGAACGCCCGCTGGTTGTCGGAGTTCTGGAGGCTGGCGTAGCTCGGATCGGCCACCGCCTGCGGCAGCGGGTTCGTCGAGAAGGTGCCGGACTCCCCTTCGCCCCGGCCGATCTTGATCACGGGATCCTCGGTGTTGCCGATGCCGGGGAAGGCGAGCTGCAGCGCGGCGTCGTCGTCGCCCGCCTCCACGCGCGTGGCGGTCAGGTCCCAGCGGAGCGTATGGGACACGTTCGAGACGAGAACGGTCTTCTCGACCTCGAGCGGCCCGGCCCGGTAGGCGAAGGTGCCGCGCAGCGTCGACCGGTCCACCTGTTCCCAGGAGCCGCTCGCCTCCGTGACCTCGAGCGCTTCGCCGTCGAGCAGCAGCGCGCCGCCGGGGATCACGGCGGCGCGGGGGATCAGGTTCTCCCGCTGCTCGATGTTGTAGTTCTGCAGCACCTGGCCCTTCTGGTGCTTCGCGAACGCCGCCACCACCTCGCCGCTGGGGGCGAAGAAGAGGTCGACGCCCTTGGTCGGGATGCGGGTCAGTTCGGCGTCCTGGAGGTCGCACCAGAAGGCGTCGCCGCCGGCGGCGCACCGTTCGATCACCCCGTCGGCGTTGCGGAACTCTTCGAGGGCGAACGGATGGACGTCGAAGTCGGCGGCGGCCACGAACGTCGCCGCGAGGAACGCGACGGTGGCGAGCAGGGTCCTGAACATCACGCGGGGCCTCCGGGGCGGCGGGATTCGAGCGCGAGGCTCGGAGCGGGTTCGGGCGTGCGGGACGCCGTGTCGCGCGCCGGCGGGACCGGATCGAGCCCACCGGGGTGCCACGGGTGGCACTTGGCGACGCGGCGGACCGCCAGCCAGCCGCCGCGCAGCACGCCGTGGGCGAGGATCGCATCGTGCGCGTAGGCGCTGCAGGTCGGATGGAAGCGGCAGGTCGGGATCGGCTTGAGCGGCGACAGCACCCGCCGGTAGAGCACGATCGGGGCGACCAGCGCGCGGCGCGTCGCCCGCCCGACGAGGCGCGCGAGGGCGGCGGCGCGGCTCACAGGAAGCCGCTCCGCGTCAACGCCCGCTCGAGGCTGGCACGGAGTCGAGCGTAGTCGGCGTCGGCCGCCTCGGGCCGCGTCAGGATCAGCAGGTCGGCGCCGGCCGTCGCGGGGAGGCCGGTGTCCGCCGCCGCGCCCGCGCGGGCCACGAGCTCCCGCAGCGCCTCGCGGAGGCGCCGCCGGACTCGGTTCCGGACCACCGCGTTTCCGACCTTGCGACTGACCACGATTCCGACGCGGATCCCTTCCTGGCGGGACGGGCGCCAGCGCACGCCGAGGTGACGCGCGCCGCCCGACCGTCCCTTGCGCAGTCGCTGGAACGCCCGGTCCCCCTTGAGGGAGTCGATCCGAGCGGTCCGAAGCGACCGCGGACGCGCGATCAGCGGTCGGAGACGGACAGGCGCGTACGGCCCTTGCGACGACGACGCTTGATCACGTTGCGGCCGGCAGCGGTCCGCATGCGGACGCGGAAGCCGTGCGTCTTGGCCCGTTTGCGGCGGTTGGGCTGGTAGGTGCGCTTCATGGCGGTGCTCCTTCTCGGGGTCCGTCTCCGTCGCGGGGCGGACCGTGCGTGGGGCGTGCGGACGCCGCGGCGTCCGGATCGGTGCCGGTTCCGCGGCGGGACGGCGACGGGGCGACGGACGGGCGGCGTGCGCGGCCCGGCGCGTCGCCCGGACGCCTAGCCGGACGAGGATAGCACAGACGTTCCGTGCTCGCGCAACGCGCGCGCGAACCGGAGCAGGCGGACGTCGTGGCCGACCGGAGCCAACGCCTGCACCGCGACCGGCAGCCCCTCCGCGTCGCGGCCGACCGGCACCGAGACGGCGCCCACGCCCGCCAGGTTCGCGAGGCAGGTGTGGACGTCGCCGAGCGCCATCGCGAGCGGATCGTCGGTGCGGGCCCCGGCCCGGAACGCGACGGTCGGCGCGGTCGGGAGCAGGAGCAGGTCGTGCGCCTCGAACGCGCGCGCGAGCTGGTCGGCCACCTTGCGCCGCACCCGCGCGGCCGCCAGGAACCAGGCGTCGCGGTGCCCGGCCGAAGCGGCGAAGGTGCCCATCAGCACCCGACGCCGGACCTCGGGCCCGAACCCGGCTCCGCGGCTGGCGGTGGCGACCGCCTCCTGCCCGTCGGCCTCCTCGCCCCGCCGGACTCCGGTGATCAGCCCGTCGTAGCGGGCCAGGTTGCTGGCCGCTTCGGTGGCGGCGATCAGGTGGTAGGCGGCGACGCCGACGCGTGCCGTGGGGAGGCGTGCGTCCGCGACCTCCGCACCGAGCGCGCCGGCGGCGTCGGCGACGCGGCGGACGGCGTCGCGGACCGACGGTTCGTTCCCCTGCTCGGCCAGGTCGCGCAGCACGCCGACGCGCACGCCGGCGAGATCGCCGGCGCGATCGGCGGCCGCCTCCGCGAACGTCCGCAGGTCGTCGGCGCCGCGCGGGACGCAGGTGGCGTCGGCCGGGTCCGGCCCGACCATCGCCGCCATGGCGCGCGCGACGTCCTCGGCGTCGTGGGCGAAGACGCCGACCTGGTCGAGCGAGCTTCCGTAGGCGATCGCCCCGGCCCGGGAGAGCGTTCCGTACGCCGGCTTGTAGCCGAGCACGCCGCAGAAGGCGGCGGGTTGCCGGACCGAGCCGCCGGTGTCGGTGCCGAGCGCGAGCGGGACGACGCCGCAGGCGACGACGACGGCGGAGCCGCCGCTCGATCCGCCGGGCACCCGCCCCTCGTGCGTCGGGTGGCGTACCGGGCCGTGGGCCGACCGTTCGCTGCTGGCGCCCATGCCGAACGCGTCCATGTTCGTGGTGCCGATCAGCACCGCGCCCGCGTCGCGCAGCCGCCGCACCACGGTGGCGTCGGCGGGCGGCCGGAACTCGGCGAGGATCTCGGCGGCGGCGGTGGTGGGCACCCCCTCGACGCACAGGTTCGCCTTGACCGCGACCGGGACCCCCGCCAGCGGGCCGAGCGTCGCGCCGCGGGCGCGAGCGGCGTCGATCCGGTCGGCGTCGGCGCGCGCCGACTCGGGCAGGAGCGCGACGAAGGCGTTCGTCCGCTCCTGCACCTCCCGGGCCCGGGCCAGCGCCGACTCCGTCAGCTCGCGCGCCGTGCGCCGCCCCGCCGCGACCGCGTCGGCGGCGCGGCGGGCCGAGCGCAGGTCGGGATCGTGGGACTCGTCTCCGTCGCGCATGGGCGCGAGCCTACCCCAGTAGGT
>SLSQ01000220.1 GCA_007130355.1 Trueperaceae bacterium | reverse complement strand
GCGCGGCCCGACGGTGACGCGTTTCGAGGTGGAGCCGGCGAAGGGCGAGAAGATCAGCCGCTTCGCCAACCTGGCCGACGACCTGGCGCTGGCGATGGCGGCGAGCTCGGTCCGGATCGAGGCGCCGATCCCCGGCAAGGGCGTCATCGGCCTCGAGGTGCCGAACGCCGACCGGGACCTGATCCGCTTCCGCGAGGCGGTCGCCTCGCCGGCGTTCACCAAGGCGCGCGCCCGCCTGCCGTTGATCCTCGGCAAGTCGATCGACGGCGAGATGGTGGTCGCCGATCTGGCGCGGATGCCGCACCTGCTGATCGCCGGTTCGACCGGATCGGGCAAGTCGGTCGCCGTGAACACGCTGATCGCCAGCCTCGTCTACTCGTTCCTGCCGACCGAGCTGCGGTTGTTGATGATCGACCCGAAGATGGTCGAGCTCACCCCCTACGACGGCGTGCCGCACCTGATCCGCCCGGTCGTCACGAACCCCGCCGACGCCGCCGGCGTGCTGCTCGGGGCCGTGTCGCACATGGAGCGGCGCTACCAGATGATGAGCCGCATCGGGGCGAAGAACCTGGACCAGTACAACGAGAAGGCCCGCAACCTCGACCTGCCGCGGCTGCCGTTCGTGGCGATCGTGATCGACGAGCTGGCCGACCTGATGATCACCAGCCCCAAGGAGGTCGAATCGGCGATCATGCGCCTGGCGCAGATGGCGCGGGCGACCGGGATGCACCTGGTGCTCGCCACGCAGCGTCCCTCGGTCGACATCCTCACCAGCCTGATCAAGGTGAACGTCCCGGCCCGCGTGGCCTTCGCCGTCAGCTCCGGGCACGACTCGCGCACGATCCTCGACACCATGGGCGCCGAGCGGCTGGTCGGGCTGGGCGACATGCTCTTCTACCAGCCGGGCATGGTGAAGCCCGCCCGCCTGCAGGGCCCGTACGTGAGCGAGGACGAGATCGCGGCCCTCGCCGCCTTCCTGCGGCGCCAGTACTTCGAGGACGAGTTCGTCGAGGCGTACGGCGACGACTTCGAGCCGGTCGCGACCGACGAGTCGGAGGCGTCCGGGCTGGTCGACTGGAACGACGACAAGCTCCGTACCGCCGCCGAGATGGTGATCCGCGAGGGTCAGGCCAGCGTCAGCCGGCTCCAGCGCCGCCTGCAGGTCGGCCACGCGCGGGCGGGGAAGCTGATGGACTCGCTCGAAGGGCTGGGCGTGGTCGGTCCGCACCTGGGCAGCAAGCCGCGCGAGGTGCTCGTGGAGTTCGAGGAGCTGCCCGACATCTTCGGTCGCTGAGCCGCCTTCGGTCGCGGAGCCGGGCCGGCCGCGCGGTTCAGGACGGTCCGGCGAGCTCCTCGGGCGGGACCTGCGCCACGAAGCAGGCCAGCTCCTCGTGCTCCTCGAACCCGCGGCGCGGGTAGAAGCCGCGCGCGTACGCTTCGCCCTCCCGGCCGCTGGTGAGGAGCAGGCGGTGGCAGCCGAGCTGGCGGGCGCGTCGCGCCACCCGTTCGAGCAGCGCCGTGCCCGCCCCTTCGCCGCGCGCGCCTGCGGCCACGAACAGGTCGGAGATCAGCCCGTCGGTGCCGAGGCGGAGGTTCTGCGTCCAGTTCACCGCCACGAAGCCGACGACCGCGTCCGGACCGCCCCCGATCGCCGCGCCGGGCGCCGCGACGGCGTCGTCGCGTTCGGCGACGTACACCTCGTGCGCGCCGGCGTCGGCGGCTTCGATCTGGCGGCGCAGGCGGCTCCGGACCAGCGGCTCCGGCTCGGCGGCGACCTGCAGCATGCGGGCGTCTTCGAGGATCGCCGCGACGGCGGCGGCGTCGGACGGTTCGGCGGGGCGTACGCGCGGCATGCGCGCGAGGGTAGGACGCCTCCGGGCCGGTCGGACGTGTTCCGGACGACGCGCGGCGGGTCGGCGGCCGGGCGGCGCCGGCGGGTCGGGGACGGCGTCAGGAGAGCCGCGCGCGGCGAGGCTCTCCGGCGGGGTCGGACAGCAGGCCGGCGCCGATCCGATCGGGCCGCGTCAGGATCTGGTCGAGGCCGAAGGCGTCGCCGGCCGCGGCGTCGGTCTCGTGCCGGATCTCGCCGCCGTGCAACGCGTGCAGGAAGGTGTCGAGCACCCGCGGGTCGAACTGCGTGCCGCGCCCCGCCTCGAGCACCGCGAGCGCCTCGTCGTGCGTCATCGGCGAGCGGTACGGCCGGTGGCTGGTGATCGCCTCGTAGACGTCGGCGACGGCCAGGATCCGGCCGAAGAGCGGGATCTCCGCGCCGGTCCGGCCGTGCGGGTAGCCGGCGCCGTCCCACCGTTCGTGGTGCGCCTCGAGGCCCTCGGCGATCGGTGAGAACTCCGGCGCGGCGCTCGTCAGGATGCGGCGGCCCGCCTCGCTGTGCCGTTCCATGACGGCGCGCTCGTCGGCGGTCAGCGGACCGGGCTTGCGCAGGATCGCTTCGGGCACCTCGATCTTGCCGAGATCGTGCAGCTGTCCGGCCCAGAAGAGGCGCCCGAGCACCTCCTCGTCGAGGCCGAGCCGGTGGCCGATGGCGACGGCGTTGCGGGCGACCCGGTCGCAGTGGCCGTGCGTCTGTTCGTCACGGGCCTCGACCAGGTGCGCGAACAGGCGCAGGTTGCGGCCGTAGGTCGCGGCCAATCGCTCCTTGAGGCGTCGGGTACGGAGTTGCTGCGTTCGACCGTGCGCGGCGGTGCTGCCCGCGACCAGGCCGATCGCCACGAAGAACGCGCCCCGGAACAGCCACCCTTCGGTCGCCTGCGGCGTCCCGGCCGCGACGTCGAGCGGCATCCAGGGACCGACCGTCAGCGTGGCGGCGACGCCGAACGCCG
>SLSQ01000108.1 GCA_007130355.1 Trueperaceae bacterium | reverse complement strand
CCGCCTGGGCGGCGCGCGACGGGATCGCGCTGCGGATCGTGGGCGCCGACCCCGATCCGGTCGCGACCGAGGTCGCACGCACGCGTCCCCTGCCGCCCGGCGTCCGCATCGTGCAGGCACGGGCGGAGGACCTGGCGCCGCCCGAGGGCGGCTTCGACCTGATCGTCTCGAACCACCTGCTGCACCACCTGACGCCCGATGCGGCCGCCCGGCTGTTCGCGACCTGCGAACGGCTGCGTGCCGCCACGGGCGTCGTCGTGCACGCCGACCTGCACCGGACCGCCTGGGCGCTCCCGGCGTTCTGGGCGCTCTCCCTGCCGTTCCGGGGCACGTTCGTGCGGGAGGACGGACTGCGCTCCATCCGGCGGGCCTGGCGTCCGCACGAGCTCGCTCCGTTGCTCCCCGACGGATGGTCGGCGCGCCGCGCCGGACCGTTCCGCCTGCACGCCGGCGTCGCACCCCGACCGTGACGCGGGCGGCCGCACCGACGGGCACGGTCGACGTGGCGATCATCGGGGCGGGGCCGGTCGGGCTCTTCCTCGCCGCGCGCCTGGCGGAGGACGGTCGCGAGGTCGCCGTGTTCGAACGCCGCAACGGCCCCTCCGGACGCACGCGCGCGATCGGCGTGCACCCGCCCGGACTCGAGGCGATCGCCCGGATCGACCTGGCCGACGCGCTGCGTGGCGACGGGCTCGAGGTGCGGCAGGGCACCGCCTGGTCCGCCCGGTCCGGTCGCCCGCCCCGGGTCCTCGGCCGGGTCGACTTCGCGTCGGCGCTGCCCGATCCGTACCGGTTCGTGCTGACCGTGCCGCAACCGGCCACCGAAGCGCACCTCGAGGCCCGCCTGCGACGGAGCGCACCGGAGGCCCTGCACCGCGGCGTGCGGGTGGTGGACTGGACCGTGCGCCCCGGCGCCGACGGCGAAGGGGGGGTGGAGCTCCGCACCACGGGTCCAGGCGCCCCGAGCGAAGCGACCGCCCGGCTGCTCGTGGCCTGCGACGGCGCTGCGTCCGACGTTCCCGCCCGGCTCGGCGTTTTGGTCCGGGAGACTCCGACCGGCGACGCCTACCTGATGGCCGACCTGGCGGCGAACGACGGCCCCGTCGCTCCCGACGAGGACGGCGCTTCGATCGTCCTGCACCCACGCGGCGTGGTCGAGGCGTTCCCCCTGCCGGGCGGGCGTCGACGCTGGGTGGTGGGGACCGACGGTCGTCCGGCCGAGGCCGATCCCGAACTCCTGGCACGCCGGATCCGGGAGCGGACCGGCGAGGTGGTCGATCCGGGGACGGCGACGCACCCGTCGAGCTTCGAAATCCGCCTTCGGAGCACGGACCGCTTCGGCGCCGGTCCGGTCTGGCTCGCTGGGGACGCGGCGCACGTGGTCGCACCGATCGGGGGGCAGGGCATGACGCTCGGTTGGCTCGGTGCCGAGACGCTGGCCCGTGAAGCCGGGGCGTGGCTGGACGGGCGCCGGCCGCTGCACGAGGCCCTCCGCCGGTACGAACGTGCGCACCGGCCGCGGGTGCGGTCGGCGACCGCTCGAGCGGCGTGGAACGTGCGCGTCGGGCGTGCCACGCGGTTCCCCTGGCTGCGCGACCGGTTCGTGCGTGCCTGGCTCGCCGGTGGCGGCGCCGACCGGCTGGCGCGCACCTTCGCGATGCGACGCTGAGGTGCCGCCCGGAGCCAGAACGTATGCTGAGCGCGTGCCGAACGACTGGTGGGTCCCCGTCGCGTTCACGACCGGTCAGGCGCGCCGCTTCCGGATCGGTCCGGCGACCGTGATCGCCGAGCGCCGTCCGCACGAGTGGCGCGTCCACGTCGCGTCGAGCGACGATCCGCTTGACGCGACGCTCGAGATCGGCGTCGTGGTCGACCCGAGCGACGCCGGAACCGCGACACCGACGAGCGATGCGCACCGCTTCGCCTTCCGTTCGCCGCCACCGAAGCTCGTGCTCGAACCGCGTCTCGCCGACCGGGCGGTGATCGTGCGTCCCGCCGATCCGTTGACCGTCCCGGCCGGCGAATCGGTCCTCCTGTTCGTCAGCACGCCCCTCTGGACGCAGGTGGCGACCGCCGGTCCGCGGCACGAGCTGATCGAAGCTCCGTGCTACCGGCCGTCCGACACCTGGTTCGGTCCCTCGACCCGCGAGGGCGAACTGGCGTACGCCTCGCGGACCGCGGCACGCCTCGAACTGAACGAGCTGCCCGCCCGTCCGCACCGGGCGATCACGCCGGTCCGGGTCGCGAACCGTTCCGACGCGCCGCTCTCGCTCGATCGGATACGGGTCCCGGTCGAGCACCTGCCCCTGTTCGGCGGCCCGCGCGGACTGTGGACCTCCTCCGTGCGGCTCGAGCACGGGGGCGAGTACGACGGTCGCGCCGCCGTCCGCGTCGATCGCGACCCGCCGAGCGAGGCGGGGCGCACGACGCGTCTGGCCGAACCCCGGCGCAGCGCCGAATCGGGCCTCACGCTGCGGTCGTTCGGACGGTGGCTCGGGCTCAGCGGCGGAGGGGCGACGTGAGCGAGTGGCTCGCGAACGTGAGCGAACGCCTGTCGCGCGCGACCGGCGTCGCCTTCGATCTCGGGTTCGTCGCCCCGCTGCTGCAGGCCACGCTGCTGCTGGCCTTCGGTTGGCTCGCGGCCCGCGCGGCGCGCCGGCTGACCGAGCGCACCTGGCGCGGCCCCGCCTCCCAGACGCGGCTCCTGGCCCAGCGGGCGGCGTTCTGGACGATCTTCGGACTGTTCGCGGTGTCGGCGCTGCGCACCTTCGGCTTCGACTTCACCGTGATCCTGGGCGCCGCGGGGATCCTCACCGCGGCGGTCGCGTTCGCGTCTCAGACGAGCGCGTCGAACCTGATCAGCGGTCTGTTCCTGGGGCTCGAACGGTCGATCGAGATCGGCGACGTGATCACCGTCGAGGGGGTGACCGGCGAGGTGCTGTCGATCGACCTGCTCTCGACCCGACTCCGGACCTTCGACAACCTGATGGTGCGCATCCCGAACGAGACGATGGTCAAGACCCGGATCACGAACCTGAACCGGTTCCCGATCCGACGCTACGACCTCCAGGTCGGCGTCTCCTACGACAGCGACCTCGCGCACGTGCGCCGCATCCTGTTCGGCGTCGCCGACAAGGACCCGTTGATCCTCGAGGAACCGGCGCCGCTCCTGATCGCGCAGGGGTTCGGGCCGTCCTCGATCGATCTGCAGATCAGCGTCTGGACGCGCCGCGAGAACCTGCTCGAGGTCCGCAACCGCCTGCAGGAACGGATCCACGTCGCCTTCACCCGCGAGGGGATCGAGATCCCGCTGCCGAAGATCGACCTGCGCGACGTGACCCCGCGACCGGCTGCCGGCGTCGCCCCGACGGCGGACGCGGGCCCGGACCCAGGTCCGGACGAGGACCCGGAAGCGGCCGAGCGCCCCGACCCGGACCCGGACGACGCGGCGTCCGACGCCCGCTGACCCCGAGCGCCGACCCCGCGCCGGTCGGGTCGAGCGAACGCCGGCGCTGGCTTTCCACGGTCCGACTCAGTCCGGACGGACCTCGAGGTCGTCGAGGATCCACGGCACCAGCTCTCCGACCGTGGGGTGCACCAGCACCGTCCGCCGCAATGCGGTCCACGGCCGGTCGCCGGCGGCGAAGGCGGCGAACAGGTTCGCGAGCTCGTCGCCGTGGAGGCCGAACGTGGCCGTTCCGATCAGACGGTCGGTATCGGCGTCGACGACCAGCTTGATCGTCCCTTCGGTCCGGCCCTCCTCCTTGGCCCGCGCCACCTTGGCCATCGCCTTCGTGGCGACCTTCACCCTACGTCCGGCCTCGACCGCCTGCGTCTCCGTCAGGCCCCAGCGACCGAGCGGCGGATCGGTGAAGAGGGCGTAGATCGTGGTGCGGTCGTCGAGCGTTCGGGCGGAAGCGGCCCCGCGCAGGTCGTCGAGCACGATCTCCGCGTCGTGTACGGCGGTGTGCGTGAAGGCGCCGCGGCCGTTCACGTCGCCGAGCGCGTACACGCCGTCGGCGCTCGTGCGGCAACGCGCGTCGACGGTCACGAACCCCCGCTCGTCCACCTCGACGCCGGCCGCGTCCAGGCCCAGCTCCGCGGTGTGCGGAACGCGTCCGACGGCGACGAGCAGGTGCGTTCCGAAGGCGTCCTCGCCGGTCCCGTCGTCGGCGCGCCAACGCAGGCGCACGCCGTCGGCCGCCGCCTCGGCGCGGGTCGGGCGGACGCCGGTCCGGATCTCGACCCCCTCCCCCTCGAGAACGTCGCGGACGGCGTCGGAGATCTCCGGGTCCTCACGGGACGCGACGCGCGGGCCCGCCTCGAGGACGAGCACGCGCGTACCGAGACGCGCGTACGCCTGCGCCATCTCGAGCCCGACGTACGACCCGCCGAGCACGATCAGCCGCTCCGGCAGGTCGGGCAGGTCGAGCAACCCGCGGGAGTCGAGCCAGGGAACGTCCTCGAGGCCCGGCACCTCCGGAGCGCGTGCCCGCGTCCCCACGTTCAGGTGCACGGTCCCGCCCTCGATCGTGCGGTCGCCCACCCGAACCCGTCGGGGGCCGACGAATCGGGCCCACCCGCGAACGAGCGTGAACCGGTCCGTGGTCTCGAGGAACCGGGTGAGTCCCTCGCGGCTCTCGCTCCGCACCCGATCGACGCGACGCAGGACGGCCGGCCCGTCGACCTCGACCGTGCCGGTACGCACCCCGTACGTCTCGCTCCGCCGGGCGTGGTGCGCCGCTTTGGCCGACGCGATCAGCGTCTTGGTCGGGGTGCACCCGTAGTTGACGCAGCTGCCGCCGACCTGCGCCCCTTCGATCACGCAGACGTCGGCGTCGCGCGGAAGGCCGGCGAGGAGCGTGCCGGTCGCCTGACCGGTGCCGATCAGAAGGTGGTCGTACCGTTCGGTGGCGGTGGCGTCGTGCGGTTCGGACATGGAGACCTCCGGGAGCGGTGGGGCTGGGGGACGATCCCTGCATCGCCACCTTCGCGCCGTGGCGAGGTGCGCGTCCGTCAAGGGTCGGACGCTCCGGCGTCGGGCTCAGCGGGGCAAGAGCACGCCGGCCCCCGCCGCTTCGGCGCGGCGCAGCGCCGCCCACCCCACCGCCAGGTCGCAGACCGCGACACCGAGGTGGTTCACGACCACGGTCGCCCCGACCGGACGCTCGCGGACGGCGCGGCCCGCATCGGACGCCGGATCCCGGAGCAGCGCCCCCAGGGTCGCGTCGGCCGGCGGGTAGTCGGGCAGCGCTCCCTTCGCGCGGGTGGCGTCGAACTGGACCGGATCGTCGGTGATCAGCCGCGGCCCGGTCCAGTCGGCCCCGTGCTCCCGGACGCCGGCGACGGTCCGGGCGGTGACGGCGGTGGCGTAGTCGGTGGCCACGACCGTGGCGCCGGGCCGGATCCGGCTCGGGTCCAGCTCGCGTCCAGGCGTGCCGAAGGCGACCGAGGTGATCACCAGGTCCGCCTCCGCGACCGCCTCGTGCAGGCGGTCCGGTCCGGTGGCCGCGTCGTTCGGACGGAGCGGCAGCTCGCCGGGGGCGCGCCGCGTGACGAAGGTGACCGTCGCGTCGGGCGCGACCTGCTCGAGCGCGGCGCGGTGGTGCACCGCCTGGGTCCCGCCGGCGACGAGCGCGACCCGCCACGGCCGCCCCGACGCCGCCCCTTCGGTCCGAGGCGGCGCGGCGCGTAGCGCGGCGAGGCTGACGGCGGCGGTCCGCACGCCGGTCACCGCCGAGGCGGAAAGGATCCCGCGCACGCCGCCGACCTCCGGGTCCTCGATGAGCAGCAGGCCGCTCAGGCGCGGGGGCGGGCGTTCGGGGTCGCCGCTGATCCATTTGGCGCCGACCAGCCGTGTCCCGTCCAGCACGACCGCCGCAGGCATGCCGTGCGCGAACGCGCCGGGACGCCCGACGGCGACGGGCACCTTCGGAGGCTGGTCGGAGAGTCCGGGGTCGTCGGCGCAGGCGCGCCGCTCGAGCGCCACGAGCGCGGCGGTGCACGGCTCGGCCGCTTCGGAGGCCGAAGGGAGGAGATCGCCGAGGATCCGATCGTCGAGGTAGCGCGCGGTCCGGTGCACCCTCCGACGATAGCAGCGGCGTCGTGCGGCCGACGGACCGACGTGGTACGGGTGGACCCGCCCTGACCCCGCACCGGAAGGGAGGTGCTCATGTCGGCAGGTGGATTCGGCGAGCTCGGCGTCGCCGTGCTGGTCCTGCTGGTCGCACTCTCGTCGTGCGGCCCGTTCTGACCGGGTGACCCGACGGCCCGAGCGGTCGCCGGGAGCGGACCGCGCTTCGAACGGCGTCCCGTCCCCCGCGGGCCTCGCTACACGCGTGTCCAGTCGATGCGGGACGCGAAGGCGTCGACGACGGTCTCGAGCCCGTCGCGGTCGCTCCGGTCGAAGGTCGCGGCGCGGTCGCTGTCCAGGTCGAGGACCGCGACGATCGTGCCGCGAACGTCCCGGACCGGGATCACGATCTCGCTGCGGCTGCGCGGGTCGCAGGCGATGTGTCCCGGGAAGGCGTGCACGTCGCGGACGACCTGCGCCTCGCCGGTGGCGACGGCGGTCCCGCACACGCCCGACCCCACGGCGATCCGGACGCACGCCGGCCGGCCCTGGAACGGCCCGAGCACCAGCTCGTCGCCACGCCGCAGGTAGAAGCCGGCCCAGTTCAGGTCGGGCAGCCACTCGTACACGGCCGCGGCGACGTTCGCGAGGTCGGCGAGGGCGTCGCCCTCGAGCAGCCCGGAGACCCGTGAGCGCAACTCTTCGTAGCGCTCCCGCTTCGGCAGTCCGGCGCCCAGCGCGGCATCGGCACCCGCCGTCCCGGGGCGGTCGGGACGGTCGGGCACGTCGGCTCGGGCGTCGGCTCGGGCGTCGGCGTGGGCGTCGGCATGGGCGTCGCGCATGGACGGCATCGTACCGGCCGGTCGGGCGGTGCGCGCCGTGCGCCTATACTGTTCCGCGATGCCGAAGCGGACCCCGAACGTCGTCGCCGCCCACCGACCGAGCGTCTCCGACGAGGCCGTGCGGGACGCGACCGGTCGCGGCTGGTCCGACTGGTTCGCCCTGCTCGACGCCCACGAGGCGTTCGCGACCGACCACAAGGCGATCGTCGCGCTGCTGCGCGACGAGGCGGAGTTGGCGAGCGGCTGGTGGCGCCAGAACGTGACGGTCGAGTACGAGAAGGCTCGTGGCCTGCGCGCCCTGGCGGGCCAGACCGCCGACGGCTCGTTCCAGATCGGCGTGCAGCGCACCGTGGACGCACCCGCCGAGGCGGCGTGGCAGTGGTTGGTCGCCCGGCCGGAGCGGTGGGTCGGGGCGTGCGGCCGCCTGCCGCTCGGTCCGGGAACGACCGTCCGCTGCGACGACGGCGCCACGATCGAGATCCGCTCGGTCCGCGCGGGCGCCCGCGTACGGCTGTTCTGGACACCGCCGGGCGCGGAACGCCCCACCACCGTCCAGGCGACGGTGACGCCCAAGGGCGCCCGGTGCACCGTCGGGATCCACCACGAACGGCTCGCCGACGTAGGCGCCCGGAACGCCATGCGTGGACGGTGGCGCGCCGTTCTGGACGAACTCGCCGACTCCGTCGCGAGCGACGAGGCCACCGTCCCGGCCGAGACCGAACCCACGCGCGGCGACACGGGAGGCGACACCGACGGTCGACGCGGACCGGGCTAGCATCCGGGCATGGCGACGCACGAGTTCGAACCGACCCGCTTCCACGGCACCTTCGGTCGACATGCACCGGTGCTGACGGTCGCGGACGGCGACACGATCCGCACCTGGACGGTCGACGCGGCCGGTCGGAACGCCGACGGCCACGCGCTGGCCGACGGCGCGAACCCGCTCACCGGTCCGTTCCACGTCGACGGCGCCGAACCGGGCGATCGGCTGCGGGTCCGGATCCTCGAGGTGACCCCGAATCGCTCGTACGGCTTCGGCCGCGCCTCGCTGGCACGGAACGTGGTCGATCCGGAGGCGGTGGCGGACCTGGAGCACGAGCCCGCGAACGACGGAGCCGCCTGGCACGTCGATCCGGTCGCAGGCACGGCGACGCTGACGCGCCCGCACGGTCCTCTCGCCGGCCTGACCCTCCCGTGGGCGCCGATGCTCGGCTGCCTGGGGGTGGCGCCGGCCGACGGCGAAGCGGTCTCGTCGGCGACCTCGGGGCGGCACGGCGGCAACATGGACGTCCGGCGCCTGGGTCCGGGCGCGGTCGCGACCTTCCCGGTGTTCGTACCCGGTGCCGCGCTCTTCTTCGGCGATGCCCACGCCCTGCAAGGCGACGGCGAGATCTCCGGCACCGGGATCGAGATCTCCGCCGACGTCCGCGTGACGGTCGAGGTCCAGAAGGGCCGTCCACCGATCGTGTGGCCGCGCGGCGAGGACGCCGAGGGCCGCTTCACGATGGGGAACGCCCGACCGCTCGACCAGGCGACCCAGCACGCCACCACCGAGATGCTGCGCTGGCTGCGCGAGGAGACCGGACTCGGTCCGGCGGAGGCCGGCCTGTTCCTGAGCCAGACCGCCCGTTACGAGATCGGCAACGTCTTCGACCCCGCCTACACGATGGTCTGCCGCGTGCCGCACGACGCCTGGGCCCTGCTGCCGCGCGGGGGGACGGCGTGACGCGTCGTGCGCTCGGCGTCGCAGCGGCCGTGCTCGCGCTCGTGCTCGCGGCGGCCGCCTGCTCCCGTCCGGCCGATACCGACTGGGGCACGATCGGCGTGCTCTCGGTCACGACCACCGATCGTCCCCCCGCCGACGACGAAGCGGCCGACGACGGCACCCTGCGCGTGCTCGGCCACGGGATCTTCGGTCGGACCCTGGCGGAGCTCCCCGCGGTGGACGACGTCGCCGGCTGGACCGAAGGGGCCGACACCTGCCGGGTCGTCGAAGGCGGCTTCGGGGTCCCGGCTCCGGACGGCGTGCCGGACGACCTGCTCGCCGCCCTGCCGGACTTCGGCGACGGGGAGGCGTACGTGCCGGCACGCGCTGCCGAAGACGACGCACCCGTGCACCTGTTCCGGGAGGGAGCGTTCGACGACGGCGCGTCCGACGAGTCGGCGTACCTGACGCTCGAGCCCGAGGACGGCTTCGTCGCCTACGTCGGCGACCGTAGCGATGTCGAGGGCGCGCCGTCCGACCTGTACGCCCGTGCCGGCGGGGCGCTCTGGTTCCCCGCCTTCACCGAGGGGCCGTTCCCGGTCGTCGTCGCGGCGGAGGTGGCGCCCTCCTCCGGGTTCGGACGCGACGTGCGCTTCGCCTGGACGCCGGACCGGGGTTCCGGCGCCGACGCGGCGCTTCTCCTGCTCACGATCCAAGCGACCGGATCGGCCTTCGATCCCGATCTCGCCTGCCTGGTGCGGGACGAGGCCGGTACCTTCGAGCTGCCCGAGGAGACCCGCGAGGAGCTCAGCGACGACTGGGAGGGCGAACTGACCTTCGTGCGTCGCGACGGCGTGCGGATCGTCGAGGTCGGCCGCGGCTTCGATGCCGGACCGCTGCTGCTGGTCGGCGGACAGGAGCGGCGCGTCGCATCCGAAGCACCCGACGCCGCCGACGATGCTGCCTCCGGCGGGCCGGCGAAGGTCGGCGGACCGCCGGGCAACGTGCAGTAGTCGCCGGCGGAGCACGACGCGGGCGCCTCCACGCGGCCCGCCACGACGCGGCCCGGCGCCGCCCGGTTCCTCCCGATGCCGCGTCGTCGGGCCCCTCGTCGCCTGGACGCGCCCTACGCGATGCGTCCGCGGATCATCGCGTTCGCCAAGCCCCGCATCCGCACCCGTACGACCTCCTCGACGACGATGCCGGGAAGGTCCGCGACCGCGTCCGGACGCGGATAGAGCAGGGCGACGGACGCACCCGAGAAGCGCGGCAGGACCGCGGCGAGGAGGGCGTCCGCCTCGTCCGCGTCGCGCCCCACGCGCCGCCCGTACGGCGGGTTCGTGACGAGGGCCGGACGCACCGCATGTCCGACGGCCGCTCGGGCCACCTCGGGATCGCGGGCGTCGCCGACGATCCACGCGAACCGGTCCGGATCGGCACCGGAAGCTTCGAGCGCCGCTCGGGCTGCGTCGGTCGCCGAGCGGTCCCGGTCGATCCCGACGAAGCGCGCGGCGTGCATGCGCCGGTCCCCGTCGGCGCGCCGACGTTCGTGCCGCATGCGTCCCTCGCGCCAGACGGGCGACCGCTCGAGCGCGAAGCGGCGACGAGCGCCCACGGGTCGGTCGTCGAGGTGCGCCGCCACCTCCTCGAGCACCGTTCCGGATCCGCAGAACGGGTCGATCACGCGGTCGGCGTCCGGCGGCGTGCCGAACCGGGCCAGGGCGGCGGCGGTCGTCTCGCGGAGCGAGCCGGGCACGACCGGACGGTCGGCGTCGCCCCGCCGGTGCAGCGGCGCTCCGGCCGCATCGAGCCAGACCTCGGCCCGGTCGCGGTCGAGCGTCACCCGCAACGTCGCGTCCCGTCCCTCCGGACCGTCGCCGGTGGGCGGCGTCGCCGCCACGCCCGCGGCGCGTACCGCCTGGACCACCGTGCGTCGCAGCCCCTCTTCGTCGCGCAGACGCGAACGGCGCGAACGGACCTCGACACGGAGTCTGGGCGCCGCTGGCAGCCAGAGGTCGAACCGCACCCGGTCCAGGCGCCCGCGCAGCATCGGGAAGGCGTCGGCCGGGACCTCGGCCAGGCGCAGGTGCAGCGCGTCGGCGACCGACAACCGGAGCAGGAGGGCGAACGCGACGTCGAACGGCGCGTCGAACGTCGTCGCGCCCGGCACGGTCCGGACGGCGCCCAGCTCGTCGCCCACGATCGTGCGGATCTCCTCCTCGAGCCACGGTTCGAGACCGAGCGCGGTCGCGGCGCGAAAGGTCCGCGGCTCGTTCCAGACGTGGCGCTTGACGGCGCGGCGGACGGCGGCGGACGGTTCGGGTGCGGGGGTCCGGGGCGGGGTCATCGGTACCCGGATCGTACGCCCGCTCGGAACCGGAGTAGGCTTGGGGGACGATGCGCGCGCGCCTCCGGGCCCGACCCCTGCCCCTCCTGCTCGTCGTCGCGTTGGCGATCGCCAGCGTCGGCGTTCCGGTGCGGCTCGGGCAGGCCGACGCGGCGCACGGCGCGGCGGCCGGCTCGGCGGTCGGCTCGGCGCACGGCGCGGCGG
>SLSQ01000300.1 GCA_007130355.1 Trueperaceae bacterium | reverse complement strand
TCCGCATCGGCCGGCCACGGGAGTATGCCCTGGCGGCGCAAGAGTTGTCGCTTCGGCTCACGCCCACGGCGGGACCTGAGAGGCCGCATGGTTGAGGAGATCGCGACCGTCGCGAAGCGCCTGGAGGCGCTGGGGATCGAAGGCATCGTCTTCGTGGGTGGGGCGACGGTGGAGTTGTTGCTGACCGATCCGGCGGCTCCTCCCGCGCGGCCGACGCTGGACGTGGACGTCGTTACGCCCGCGTCCACGCGAAGCAGCTTCTACGGTGTCGAGTCGAAGCTGCGGGCCGCCGGCTACGTGCAACCGATGGATGGCCCCATCTGTCGTTGGAACGTAGACGGTGTGACGGTGGACATCATGCCGATGAACGAAGCGATCCTCGGGTTCAGCAACCGCTGGTACCCCGACCTGATCGAGAACGCTATCGAACGGACGTTGCCGGACGGAACGCTCGTGCGCATCGGCGACGCGCCGCACCTGCTCGCGACCAAACTCGATGCGTTCCGCGGGAGAGGAGAAGGCGACTACCGCTACAGTCGGGACGTGACCGACATCGTCCAATTGATCGACGGCCGGCCCGAACTGCCGTCGGAACTGGACCGGGCGCCGACGGCCGTGCGTACGTACGTCGTGAGCGAGTTCGGTCGTTTCCTCGCTGATCCCGGCTTCGCGGAGTCGCTGGCGGGCCATCTTCCCGGGGACGACGCGAGCCAACGGCGCGCTCCGCTCATCGTGAAGCGAATGCGCACGATCGCCGAACGAACGTAGTAGTACGTGATCTCGGCTGGCCGCACCGTTCGCCGTTCGCGAGTCGCGAATCCTGTTCGTGGGTGGGCGAAGCCCCATCCGGATCGAGTAAGTCGAGTCCGATCCGCTTCATCGGCTACGAGATCGTCATCTTCGAGGTCGGCCCCGGCTTGGTAGCCTTCGCCCAAGGAGGTGCGCTCATGTACGTCCCTCACGCGTTCCAGGACGACGACTTGGAGGACCTGACCACGTTCATGCGCGACCACGCGTTCGCGATGGTGGTGTCGTCCGTAGACGGGGGTGCACCGGTCGCGACGCACGTGCCCGTCGCCGTCGCGCGCGAAGGCGGGACGATCGTGCTGCGGGGGCACTTCGCGAAGGCGAACCCGCACTGGCGGCGCTTGGAGGCGGGCGAGACGCTGGTGGTGTTCACCGGGCCGCACGCGTACGTGTCGCCGCGGCACTACGATGCGCGCGAGAGCGTGCCGACGTGGAACTACCGGGCCGTACATGCCTACGGCCACGCACGGATCACCGAGCGGGACGGGACATTGGACGGCTTGCACGCGCTCATCGACGAGCACGAGGCGGACGACCGTGCGCCGTGGGACGGGCTGTCGGAGCGGTACCGCGAGGGCATGCTCGGCGGCGTCGTGGGGTTCGAGATCGTGGTGGAGCGGCTGGAAGGGGCGGCGAAGTTGAGCCAGAACAAGCGTCTTCGTGAGCAGGAGCGGATCGCCGACGCGCTGCTGGGCAGCGACGATCACGCTGCGCGGGCGACGGGCTGCGAGATGCACCGGCGGCTGGACTCCGACGTCGATCGGGACTAGAACGCCCAAGTCCGTGCGGTTCGACCGGCCGAACGCACGGTTTCCCGAACGTTTCGGCCCGGAACTCCGGATCCTCTTGACGAATCCTGCATTCGAGGGTAGATTGAAGATATAAGCGAACGAAGGAAGGGCCGCGCAGATGCGCGGTCTTCGTCGTGTGGATACCCGGCGTCGTCCCCGCGAGCGGTCAGGCCGACGCCTCGAGCCGCGCTGCCCTGCCTGGCGGCGTTCGCACGGGGATGCCTTCGCCGCCGCGATCGTGGCGCCGCGCCCTCGACTCGGCGTTCGCCGACGGTCGAGCGGTGGCCCCCGCCGCAGCCGCGGCCAAGATCGTGAATGCTGTGCACGACGGAGAATGGCGGGTCGTCATCGGTCGCGACGCCGAAGCGGTGGACGAACGTGTCCGCGCGGACCCGTGGACGGCCTACGGCGGGTAGGGGCCTGAACGCCCGAAGGGAGCCCGGTCCGCCCCGTCGGGACGTTCGTCCCCCTCCGGCCGACGTGGTCGGCGTACGCTGAGCGCTTGTGCCGCGCGCCCGTGGCTCGAACCGTCCCACGTCAAGGAGCCACATGATCGACGCCTTCCGTCCTGAACGCATTCGAGCCGAGTGGTTCAGCAACGTCCGCGGAGACCTGCTGGCCGGCGTCGTCGTCGCGCTCGCCCTCATCCCCGAGGCGATCGGGTTCAGCATCGTCGCCGGCGTCGACCCGAAGGTGGGTCTCTACGCCTCGTTCTGCATCGCGATCGTGACCGCGTTCGCGGGGGGCCGGCCGGCGATGATCAGCGGTGCGACCGGGGCGATGGCGCTGCTGATGGTGACGCTCGTCGCCGAGCACGGCCTGCCGTACCTGCTGGCCGCGACGGTCGTCACGGGCGTGCTCCAGGTCCTCTTCGGCGTTCTGCGCCTCGGGCGGTACATGAAGTTCGTTCCCAAGGCGGTGATGGTCGGATTCGTCAACGCGCTCGCGATCCTGATCTTCCTGGCGCAGCTCGAACACTTCACCGGCGCGCACGTCAGCATCTACCCGCTGGTCCTGGCCGGATTGGCGATCATCTACCTGCTCCCGCGTCTGACCACCGCGATCCCCGCGCCGCTCGTGGCGATCGTCGTTCTCACCGGGTTCGCGGTGCTGGCCGGGAGTCCGCTGGCGACCGTCGGCGACATGGGTGAACTGCCCTCGGCGCTGCCGTTCTTCGGCCTCCCGATGGTGCCGTTCACGCTCGAGACGTTGATGATCGTCCTGCCGTACGCCTTGCCCCTGGCCTTGGTGGGCCTGATCGAGTCGCTGCTCACGGCGAACATCGTCGACGACCTCACCGACACCGAGAGCGACAAGAACCGCGAGGCCCGCGGTCAGGGCTTCGCGAACGTCGTCACCGGCTTCTTCGGGGGCATGGCGGGGTGCGCGATGATCGGCCAATCGATCATCAACGTCGGCAGCGGAGCGCGCACGCGACTCTCGACCCTCGCGGCCGGCGTGTTCCTGATGGCGATGATCGTGTTCGCCGGACCGTTGATCGGCCTCATCCCCATGGGCGCGCTCGTGGCGGTCATGATCATGGTGTCGATCAACACCTTCGACTGGGGAAGCCTCCCGGGCATGCTGCGGAGCCCGAAGAGCGAGACGATCGTGATGGTGGGCACCGTGGGCGTCGTGCTGGTGACGCACAACCTGGCGCTCGGCGTCTTGACCGGCGTGGTGCTCGCCAGCATCTTCTTCGCGCGCAAGATCGCCAAGCTCGTGCACGTGACGAGCCGCTTGGACGAATCGACTCGGACGCGGACGTACACGGTGGAGGGGCAGCTGTTCTTCGTGAGCAGCGAGGCGTTCCTCGCCGGCTTCGAACCGGCGGAGGACGTCGACTCGGTGGTCGTGGACCTGACGCGCGCGCACCTGTGGGACGCGACGGCGGTCGAGGCGATCGACAAGCTGGTCACCCGGTTCCGCGCTCGCGGCACGGGGATCACGTTGCGCGGCGTGAGCGAGGACGGCGCGGCGCTGCTCGACCGGCTCGCGGAACACGACCGCACCGACGCGCCGGACCGCGCCGGTCACCCCTGAACGTTCGCGACCGGTGCGCCGGCGGCCGAGGGGGCACGTCCAGGAACGGCCGCGTCTCCGGCGTGTACCGTGGAGGCGACGCACGCAACGAGCCCGACACGCAGCGGTGCGGATCGCGCGACGCGCGGTCGTCGGCTGCGCGGGCGACGCGCACGGGTCGCTGCGCCGACGCGCGCCGACCCCGGAGGTAGCGAATGTTCGAACGAATCCTGGTGCCCATCGACTTCACGGCCAGCGCGCAGGCCGCGTTGGAGTCGGCGCGCGAGAACTTCCCCGACGCGCAGCGCCTCCTGCTGCACGTGCTCGACCCCAAGCGCATCGCGATGGAGGTGCACGCCTCGGTGTCCACGAAGGAGGGCCGCGAGGCGATGGAGGCGGAGATCGTCGGTCGCCTCGAGGAGCTCGCACGGCCCGGCGAAGCGTGCGCGGTGCGCGTGGGGACCCCGGCCGAGACGATCGTCGGCCACGCCCAAGCGTGGGGCGCGGACCTGATCGTGATGGGTACCCACGGACGCACCGGCCTGGCCCATTTCCTCAACGGGAGCGTGGCGGAGTCGGTGGTGCGTCAGGCGGGCATGCCGGTACTCATCGAGAAGGAGCGGCCGGCGTAGGGATCGACCCGGCCGTTGGGCCTATCGGAGCGCATCCCGGTCCGGACGCCGGACGAGTCTTCGCGGTTCGAGACCGCGTTCGACCGCGCGTGAAGGCTGCGAAGGGGCGTTTCCGGCACGGTTCGGCCCGAAGGCCCGCATCCCCTTGACGAATCGCGCATACCGCGGTACCTTGGGGAACATAAGCGAACGACCGGACGGGCCGCGCAACGTGCGCGGTCGTTTTCGTGGGACGCTTCGAGGGCGTACGGTCTCGCCGGACCGGCGGCGTCCGCTCAGAGCAGCCACGACGTGACCGCGTGCACCAGCGGCAGCCACCCCGCCGCCGCGACGGTCTGCACCGCCAGGATCGACGCCATCAGGGTCTCGTCCCCTCGCATCGCTCGAGCTAGCACGTACGACGCCGACGCCGTCGGGAGCGCCTGGAACAGCACCAACGGCGCGACCCGTTCCGGCTCCAGGCCGAGCGCCAGGGCCACCGCGCCGGTCACCAGCGGCAGCGCCACGAACTTCGCCGCCGTCGACGCCGCGACCGAGCGCCAGCTCGCGCGGACCGACCGGAACCGCAGGGTCGCGCCGACCGACAGCAGGCCGGCCGCGAGCGACGCCTCCCCGAGCATCGAGAGCGCCGCCGCGAACGGCCCGAGCGGCACCTCCGACCGCCCCGCGGCCGCGCCCAGGACCGACGCCACGATCAGCGGGTTCGTCGCGATGCGGGTCAGCACCTGGCGCGTGCGCAGGGCTTCGCCCGCTCCGTCCCGCGCGAGCACCGCCACGCACAGAACGTTCACCACCGGGACCGTCAGCGCCACGCAGAGCGCCGTCAACGCTTCGCTGCCCGGGTGGAGAACCGGCACCACCAGGAAGGCGACGTACGAGTTGAACCGGATCGCGCCCTGGAAGACGGAGGTGTACGCCGGCCCGGCGGCGGCGCGGGCACGTCGGAGCCCCATCGCGCCGAACGCGACCGCCGCCAGGCCCGCCCAGATCGCGAGCGCGACCGGAACGGCCCCCTCGAGCGCGGCGTCGGCGTTCGCCAAGCTCAGGAAGATCAGGGCGGGGAAGAGGAGCCAGTAGTTCAGGCGGTCGAGCCCCGGCCAGAACGCGTCCGGCAGGAACCCCGCGCGCTTGAGCGCGACGCCCAGCGCGATCAGCAGGGCGACGGGCACGAGGGCGGCGGCGACGGTCGGCACGGGACCGGATCGTATCCGAAGGGGAACGCGCTCCGGCGGGCGCGAGGCGGACGGTTCGGCGGCCGGCCGGCGGGCTACGCTGTCCGGCGATCCGACGACCCCCCGTTCGAGAGGAGCCGCCATGTCCCACGTCCCCACCCTCCGCATGAACGACGGCCGCACGATCCCGCAGCTCGGGTTCGGCACCTACCAGATCCCGCCCGAAGCGACCGCCGAGGCGGTCGGGCGGGCGCTCGAGCTCGGCTACCGCCACGTCGACACCGCGCAGATGTACAAGAACGAGCGCGGCGTCGGCGAGGCGATCCGCGCCTCCGGCCTCCAGCGCGAGGAGGTGTTCGTCACCAGCAAGCTGAACAACGGCCAGCACCTGCCCGACGACGCGCGCCTCGCGTTCGACCGAACGTTGGCCGAGCTCGGGCTCGACCACGTGGACCTGTTCCTGATCCACTGGCCGCTTCCAACCCTGTACGGCGGCGACTTCGTGTCGACGTGGCGTACGCTCGAGGAGTTCCGCGACCAGGGGCGCGCACGGTCGATCGGCGTCTCGAACTTCCAGCCCGACCACCTGGACCGGCTCGCGGCCGAGACCGACACGGTCCCTGCCGTGAACCAGGTCGAGGCGCACCCCTACTTCCACAACGCGTCGGTCCGGCGCTACGGCCAGGAGCACGGCATCCTCACCGAGGCGTGGGCGCCGATCGCGAAGGGGCGCGTCACCCAGGAGCCGGTGATCATCGCCGTCGCCGAAGCCGTCGGCCGCACCCCGGCGCAGGTCACGCTGCGGTGGCACCTGCAGCGCGGCGACGTGGTGTTCCCGAAGTCGGTCACGCCGGCCCGGATCGAGGAGAACCTGGCGCTCTTCGACTTCGAGCTCGACCCGGCGCAGATGCGGGCGATCGACGCCCTCGACCGGGGCGAGGAGGGGCGGATCGGTTCGCACCCGGACACGATGGACGTGATCCCCGACTGACCGCGGTGCGTACGTGCCCGTGCCGCACGCGAAGGGTCCCGCCGGCACGCGCCGACGGGACCCTTCCCTCCGTTCGGACCGGTCGGCCGGGCCGCGTTCAGGCCGCCGTCCAGCCGGCGTCGGCGGCGACCAGGGCGCCGTTGATCTTCTTGGCCTCGTCGGAGACGAGGAACAGAGTGAGGTTCGCGATGTCCTCGGGCTGAAGCTGGTCCGGAACCGCCGCGTGCCACTTGCCGAGCTGGGCCATCGCCTCCTGATCGATCTTCGCCGGATCGATCGTCTCCTGGATGCGCGTGGCGACGCCGCCCGCGATGATCGCGTTGCAGCGGATCCCCTGTTGCGCGTAGACGAAGGCGGTGTTGCGGGTCAGGCCGATCAGGCCGTGCTTCGAGGCGGTGTACGCGGCACCGGCCGCGCCGCCGCCCACGCCGGCGACCGAGGCGACGTTGACGATCGCGCCGCCGCCGTGCTCCTTCATGTGCCGCACCGCGGCGCGCGACGTGACCATCGGACCGTACAGGTTGATCGCCATGAGGCGTTCCCAGGTCGCGTCGTCGACGGTGGCGACGCCCTGGAACTGATCCATCACGCCGGCGTTGTTCACGAGTGCGTGCAGTCCGCCGTACCGCTCGATCGCGGTCCGGACGAGCGCTTCGGCGTCGTCGCGCTTCGACACGTCGCCCGCGACGGTCGTGAGGGTCCCGCCGGCCGCCTCGACCTCCTGCGCCAAGGCGACGAGCCGGTCCTCCGCCACGTCCCCAGCGACGACCTTGGCCCCTTCGGCAACGAAGCGGAGCGCCATGGCGCGTCCCATGCCCGCACCCGCGCCCGTGATGACGACCACCTTGTCCTGGAGCCGCATGCGTACCACCGTTCCTCTCGGGTCCGGGAGCCGCGCTTCGGCTCCGCCGGATCCCCGTCAGGCTACGCGGGGGAACGGTCGTTCGGCGACGGCCGAACGTCCCGCTCGGGCGCCGCCGGCGACGCGCCTCCGGCGTCCGTCCAGGCGTTCAGGAAGCCGACGATCCGTTCCGCGTACGGAGGGTCCTCCCACGGTCGTTCGAACGCTGTGGGGCGTACCACCTCGTGGTCCGCGGCGTCGCGGATCCAGACCTGCACCTGCGGCGGAGCGGCCGCGACGAGCCGGTGCAGCGACGCCACCGGAACGCCGGGATCGTGCCGGGCGTGCATCAGAAGCAGCGGACGCTCCCCCAGTTCGGCGATCGAGCGGGTGGGGACGAGCGTCCGCGCCTCCGGACCGTAGGCCCGGCGCAGGTGCAGGTCGAGGAACGGCCGCATCGACTCGGCGGCCGGGCCCAACGTGCCGCGCGCCACGTCGACCACCACGTCGCTCCACGACGAGAACGCCGCCGACGTGATCACGGCGCCGACCTCCGGCAGGCGTGCGGCGGCGTTGAGGGCGGCGGCGCCGCCCATCGACCAGCCGAACAGCGCGATCGGCGTGGTGCCCGCCGCATCGTCGGCGCGCAGGTGCCGGACCGCCGCCGCCACGTCGCGCACCTCGAGCACGCCCAGCCCGATCCGGTCCCCGTCGCTCTCGCCGTGCGCGCGCATCTCGAGCAACAGCGAGGCGTAGCCGTGCGCGGCCAGCAGGCGCGCGTGCCCGAGCCAGGCGGCGGCGGGCGGTTCGTGGATGCCGGAGAGCACGATCACCGTCGCGCGACGGTCCGGGACGCGCACGTGCCGTGCCGCGAGGGCGAGACCGTCGTCGCTGCGCAGTCGGACCGGCGCCACGTCGAGCCCCACCGTGTCGAGCGGCGGCCGGGGCCCGAACCGCACCGGCCGCGTCATCGAGCGCGTGAGGACCGACGCCAGCACCGCGACGCCCGTGATCGCGACGAGGGCGGCGAGCGTCGCTCCCGCGAGGGTCCAGATCGCCCAGGAAGGCACCCGCGCATCGTACCGGCCGCGCCGTGCGGACCCGCGGGCGGATCGTCCCTGGCGGTTCCGGGGCGGTGGGGGCATCGTGCGGGCGAGGGCGCGTCGAGACGCCCGGCGCACCGTCGCCGGTACCGCATCCGATCGGCGGGCGCGCCGCGTCCCGACGCGACGCGAAGGAGGTCCCGCGATGCGGGCATGGGTGGTGTTCGAATCGATGTTCGGGAACGGGGCACGGATCGCCGAAGCGATCGCCGACGGCGTGCGCGACACCATGCCGGTCGAGATCCACGAGGTCGGCGCCGCGCCGAGGGTGCTCGAGCCCACGGTCGGCCTGCTGGCGGTGGGCGGGCCGACGCACCGGTTCGGGCTGAGCCGCCCGGATTCGCGCCGGGCCGCGGCTCAGGAGGTGGACGTGCCGCTGGTGTCCGCCTCGATCGGCATCCGCGAGTGGCTCGGGGGGCTGCAGGGGGTGGCCGACGGGACGGCGGCGGCCGCGTTCGGCACGGTGATCGAGGAGCCCCGCTGGGTGCGGCGTCTCGGGCGTGCCGATCGTGCGATCGCCCGGCGCTTGCGGACCCTCGGCTTCGCCACGGTCGTGCCGCCGGAATCGTTCTGGGTGACCGGCATGACCGGTCCTCTCGCGGAGGGCGAGGAGGAGCGCGCCCGCGCTTGGGGCGCCGAGCTGGGACGCGCAGCGCAGGCCCGGACGGCCGACGCGGCCGACGACTGAACCGAGGGAGACAGCCGTGACGCACGACCGTGCTCCGAGCGACGCCTCTGCGCACGGTCGTCAGGCCAGGTCCGCTTCGGTCGGCACGCGGTCCTCGGCCACGACCGCGACGAGGCGCTCGCTGGCCGCTCCGATCGCGTCGCGCACGGCACGCCAGCGCTCCAGGTCGTGGCCGCTCGGGTCGGGGAACGAGGCGTGGAGCCGCGCGGTGGCGGCCGGGTAGGCCGGGCACGCTTCGGCCGCGGCGTCGCAGACCGTCCAGACCAGGTCGAAGCGCCACGGGTCGGGCAGGTCGAAGAGCGTCTTGGAGGCGTGGCCGCGTAGGTCGACGCCGATCTCGTCCATCACGGCGACCGCTTCCGGCTTCACCCGCGTCGCTTCGGTGCCCGCCGAATGCACCTCGATCGTCCGGCCGCGTCGGGCGGCGTGGTGGCGCAGCCAGCCTTCCGCCATCTGGCTGCGGGCGCTGTTGTGGGTGCAGAGCACGAGCACCCTCACGGGCGCCCTCGCTGCGCGAGGAGCGCGTACGCCGTGCGGCGGCGGTCCTCCCAGGCGGCCCGTTCGACCCGGGCGGCGGTCGGTGGGCACGAGGCGGCGGCGACCGCGTGCAGATCGGCGTCCGTCGGGTCCTCCCGGGCCAGGACGGCGGCGTGGTCGGCGTGCGGGTAGAGGCGCCGCCGGAGCCAGAGCGCGACGGTGACCAGACCGATCAGGACCGGCACCTCGACCAGGGGACCGATGACGGCGGCGAAGGCGACGCCCGAGCCGAGCCCGAAGACGCCGATCGCGACCGCGAGCGCCAGCTCGAAGTTGTTGCTGGCGGCGGTGAACGAGAGGGTGACGGTGCGCCGGTAGTCGGCGCCCACGATCCGGCCCATCGCGAACGACACGAAGAACATCGCCACGAAGTAGAGCAGCAGCGGCACCGCGATGCGGACGACGTCGAACGGGATCTGCAGCACGGTGCCGCCCTTGAGCGCGAACATCGCGGCGATCGTGAAGAGCAGGGCGATGAGGGTGAGCGGCGCGATGCGGGGGAGGACCTCCGCGTCGAACCGCGCCCGGCCCAGCCGCGGGATCCATACCGCGCGGGTCGCGATTCCGGCCGCGAACGGCAGGCCCAGGTAGACCGCGACGGCCGCGAAGATCTCGCCGATGCCGAGGTCCACGATCGCTCCCTCGAGGCCGAAGAGGGGCGGCAGGACCGTCAGGAACAGCCAGGCGTACGCCCCGAAGAAGACGATCTGGAAGACGCTGTTGAAGGCGACCAGGCCGGCCGCGTACTCCGAGTCGCCCTCGGCCAGCTGGTTCCAGACCAGGACCATGGCGATGCAGCGCGCCAGGCCGATGAGGATCAGGCCCGTCATGTACTCGGGGTGGTCGCGCAGGAACGCGACGGCGAGTCCGAACATGAGGACCGGACCGATCAGCCAGTTCTGCACGAGGGAGAGGGCGAGGACGCGCACGTCGCGGAACACCTCGGGCAGTCGGCCGTAGCGGACCTTGGCGAGCGGCGGGTACATCATCGCGATCAGTCCGACCGCGATCGGCACGTTCGTGCTCCCGACCGAGAGGCGGTCCAGGAAGGCGCTGAACCCCGGTGCGACCGTGCCGATCGCGACCCCGACCGCCATCGCGACGAAGATCCAGAGCGTGAGGTAGCGGTCCAGGACCGAAAGCCCTCGGTTCACGAGGCGGTGGGTCCGCTCGTCCGTGCGTCGCGGCGCGGGCCGTCGCCCCGCGCGACCCCGCTCGCGCGTTCGGCGGTCGCCTCGGAGGCGCGCGCCAGCCGTGCGAACTCGGTGGCGAGGGCGTCGAACGCCGCGCCGTCCAGCTCGTAGTAGGTCCAGCGTCCGCGCTTCTCGCTGCGGACGAGGCCGGCCTCGACCAGTCGCTTCATATGGTGGCTGATCGTCGGTTGCGCGAGCCCGAGGACCGCTTCGAGGTCGCAGCCGCAGACGCCGTCGTCGCGGCTGCAGCAGCTTCGGACCGGGTCGGCGAGGAACGAAGCGATCCGCAGTCGGGTCGGGTCGGAGAGGGCTCGGAGGTAGCGGAGGGCGGCGTCCATGGCATCGATCATCGTCGATGCATCGACGTACGTCAATCCCGAAGGGCGGGGTCCGGCGTCGCGGCGCGGACC
>SLSQ01000022.1 GCA_007130355.1 Trueperaceae bacterium | reverse complement strand
TCGCGGGTGAACTTCTCCCAGCCATGCAAGGCCACTGCCGTATTGTTCAGGGGCTCCTGCACCATCGGAGAGTTCACCATCTGGAAGAACTCGTTGGCGATTCGTGCTTCCTCCGGGGTGATCTGGTCAACGATTCGCTTGATATCTTCGGTGTTGAGTTGGAAGTCATCTGTCTGACCCTCAAGGGTAACGCTACCCTCGACCAGAGCCTTCATCGAGTACGGGTCCTTCGTCGCATTGTAGAGGTCCATCATCTGCGCCGGCGTCATCGTGACCTTGCGACCATCTTCCAGTTCTACCGTGCGGAAATCCACGTTGTCGCGGCCACCGGTATCAAGGCTTTGGCGAGCGATGGCTTTGAAGGCACCTTCGCTGCCGAACACCTCGCGCACCGTCTCCTGTATCTTCCAGGAATAGTCGCGCCTAAGCGCCGAGGAGGTACTGAAGCCCTTGTTTACATCCTCGTACAACCATCTGCTCAAGGGTGCATCGGGGTCCGAAGTCCCCTGAAGCATGTGAACTAGCGACTCGGGGTTTGCGTGCTCTTGCGACAACAACCTATGCACCCACTCTTTTCCGCCGGGGTGCCTGGGGTTGCGTCGCACAGCCTCCGCGCTGAGGTGCTTCATTTCCTCTTCGTGCGCCTTGATCTTCGGGCGGGCAGCGCGGATATCCTTAACCCCTTGCCCCACCACACCCTCGAGTTCTACGAGGTGTTGTTCCGCGATCAACTGCTGTTGGATCGAACTGGCGTGAACGAGTTGGATTACCGTCTCGAACACAGTCGTCGCTTCCTCAAAGGACAGGTCGCCCAACGACTTCTTGTCTAGTATCTTCAGGTCGTTCAACGTGCTCGCCGGCATACTCAAGTCGTGAACGTGGAAGGGGACGCTGAGTTCCGGGCCCCCCTCGCCTTCACGAATCCGAAGGGCTTTCTCCAGGTCGGTTCGCATGGCCTCGAGTTTCCGCAACTTCTTCTTCGTGCGGAACTGGACCGACCAGTCGATCTCATCGAGGAGCGCTTCGACTTCCTTGCGGTACTCCGGGTGCATCTTGTCCAAGTGTTTACTCATCCCCTTGAGCGCGTCGATGTATTCGCGCAGGGCTTCACGTTGCTCCTTGGTGAACTTCGCCTTCGCGAACAACTGGAGGTCAATCCTGATTCGTTCCACGGACTCGGGGGATAGTGCCTTCGCCATTTCGTTCAACTTCTCCCAGACCTTGCCGGGAGCGTCATCGAAGTATTCCTTGCGAACAGCGCTGTCGATCTCGTCGATTTCCCGTAGCCACTGCTCCTTGCCCATGTCGCGGGCTTCGATGCCCAGCTGGGCGTGGAGCATATCCTTGAACCCGGCCTCCTGCACCTTGGCCTTTAACCCCTCGGCAGGGGTGGCAGCAGGTGCAGTCTCTTGAAGGTCGGGGTATTCCTTGAGCACGTTATCGGGGACGGGCTTGCCGGCGGCGAGTGCCCTTTCAACAGCCGTCTTGTGTGTTCCCCTGTGCTTGCCAGTGGGTGTCAGTTCGGAGTCGGCGAGGTATTGCCTGTACGTCTTGCGCCAGGTAGCGTCAGGGCCGTCCTCGTACCACTGCTCTAGCAGCCGTGGTCTTTCGTGGAGTGCTTGGCCGCGCAACTCGGGCCGCATACTCTCCAGCACGCGCAACGGGATCTCGGCTTCTTGCGGGGCAGTGAATATGGCCTGCTCGTATTCGCCCTCCAACATACCCCTGACACGCTCGGCCCGCTCACGGGGAACTCCACCCTCGACGATCTCGTCCAATCTGCGTTCAACGAACTCGTCCTGTGTCTCCATCCAGATCGGCGCGTCGGATGCTACCTCGGGCTCGGGCGCCAACTGCGGGAACACCTGCGAAGGACTGATATCCGAAGGGATATGGCGCGGGTGCGTTTCGGGCGTTAGCAACGCGCCCTCTATCGGCTGGTAGTTATCCGCCGGCTTATCCCTACGGTGCAAGCGAACCGGAACCTCTTGCGCCCCCAACTCCTGGGCAATCGCCAAACGATGATTACCCTCAACGAGAAGGCCAGTGCCCGTGCTGGGATGGTACGTCATCACCAGGGGCTCCTTGATACCCTCCTGGGCAATGCTATCGGTCAGTTCCTTCCACTCCTGCGCGGTGCGCCCAGGGTCCATCGTGCGGTCCACTTCCTGGTAGGGCTTTAGCATTTCTACGGGGACGTTCTCTGCTACGTCACCATAGTTGCCCTCGCGCCACGGCTCCTTGACCCAGGCGCCTTGGTCGTCGATGGCGGGAGGAGGGCCGACTATTTCCCCGGCACCCTCTTCTGTGATTTCCTGCACGTCGAGGGCGATTCTCTCCGCCTGCTGGTGGTTGTACCGGGTACGCTTCTTCTGCCACGCACCTATAGACGGCGCCCAACGGAATCCTTGCTTCTTCAGTCGATCACGAATATCCGACGGCGGCTTCTGGTCGAAGAACAACTGGACACGCATATCCTCGGTGTTATCGACAAGGGTTACGCCGGCAAACGTCGTCTCCGTCGTCTCGTCCTGCTCCGCCTTCTCCAACTCCTTCAGCCGTTTCTCGGCCTGCTTGATCCGGGCCCGGTTGTTGGACAGCGCGAAGGAGGGGTACGCCTTCTTAGTACCGGGGGCGAATGCCAGGTTGCTTGCGACTTCCTTCTTCTCCTCGGAGGTCAACTCGATATGGTCCATGAAGTCTTCGCCGTGCTTGCGGAATACTTTGTTGATTTCCTTCATGCGTTCTTGCTTCTCGGTCAGGCGGTCGATCTTACTCTGCAACTGCGCCATCGCCGTAGGATCGGAACTTCGGATGATCTGCTCCCCGAGCCCCATGCTGTTTTCGATGGCCTGC
>SLSQ01000051.1 GCA_007130355.1 Trueperaceae bacterium | reverse complement strand
TCGCCGTCGTGTTCCTCGCCGGGACGCTGGCCGCCTGCGGCCCCGACGAGGCGGAGGCCCCGGCCGGGCCGAGCGGCGCGAACGCCGAAGGCGCCGCTCCGACCGGCGCCGCCGACGCCCCCGTTCCCGAGGGACGCACGGTCCGCGTGGTGCGACCGGAGGTCGGCGTGCTCGAGGCGGGACGCTCCGTGACCGCGACCGTCCGCGCCGAGCAGGACGCCACCGTCGCCGCCTCCGCCAACGGCCGCGTGGTCGAGGTGGCCGCCCGTCCCGGCGACCGGGTCGAGGCGGGCGCGGTGGTGCTGCGGCTCGACGACGCCGCGGCGCGGCTGAACCTGCAGAACGCCGAGATCTCCGAGCGCCAGGCGCGGATCGACCTGGACCGGGCGCGCCAGTCGAGCGACGAGGGCGCCGGCCAGGCCGAGGCGTCGCTCCGGGCGGCGGAGTCGAACGTCCGCGCCCTGCGCGAGCAGGTCGAGGAGGTCCGGGCCCTGGTCGAGATCGGCGGCGCCGCCCGCAGCGACCTCTCCGCCCTCGAAGCGCAGCTCGAGCAGGCCGAATCCCAGCGGCTCCAGGCTCAGGACGCGCTGTCCCGGGCCGGCCGCAGCGAGGGCGAGGACCTCGCGCTGCTGCAGCTGGTGCTGGAGCAGGCGCAGGTGCAGCGCCGGCAGGCGGAGCAGGCGGTCGCCGACGCCCGCATCGAGGCGCCGTTCGCCGGCCGGGTGGCGGAGCTGTACGTCGAGGCGGGCGAGTTCGCCGGGGCCGGCCAGCCGGCCTTCCGCCTCCAGAGCGACGACCGGCTCGACGCGGTCGCCGACCTGCCGCCCGCCGACGCCGACCACCTCCTCGCCGGCGGCGCCTTCGACCTCCGCTACGGGACCCGCGCCCTCGACGCCGCCGTGGTCGGCTCGGCCCGCCGCGCGGAGCAGCCCCGCCTGGTGCGCGTGACCCTCCGCCTCGATCCGAGCGAGGGCGGTCGCGTGCCGGTCGGCGCGCTGCTCGACCTGAGCTACCGCGTGCGCCTGGCCGAAGGGTTCCTGGTGCCGTCCGGCGCGATCTCGACCGAGGGGGGCGTGACCTGGGTCCACCGGATCGAGTCGGGCGTCGCCGTGCGCGAGCCGGTCGAGGTGCTCGCCGAGTCGGGCGCCGTCGCTGCGGTCGCGTCCCTCCCCGACGGAGCGACGATCATCCACCCCCGCCCGCTCGACGTTCGGGAAGGGACCCGGGTGCGGGCGCAGGAATGACCCCGCTGATCCGCTTCTTCATCCGGCGCTACGTCTTCGCGATCGCGCTGTTCGTCGCGCTCCTGTTCTTCGGACTGAGCGCGGGCGTTCGGCTCGGCATCGACCTGCTGCCGGAGTTCGACATCCCGATCGTGGCGGTGAACACCAGCTATCCGGGCGCCGGTTCGCGCGAGACCGCGGAGCAGCTGAGCGAGCCGATCGAGTCGGCGGTGGCCACGGTTCCCGGCGTGACCGACGTGAGCAGCTTCAGCGGCGAGGGGTTCAGCTTCGTGGTCGCGCAGTTCGTCGAGTCCGTCGACGTGGATCAGGCCGCGATCGACGTGAAGCAGCGGGTCGACGCGATCGCGCCGAGCCTGCCCGACGACGCCGCCGCGCCGGTGGTCCAGAAGTTCGACCCGACCGACGAACCGATCCTCTCGATCGCCGTCTCCGGCGAGGGACGGACCCTACGCGAGCTGCAGGTGATCGCCGAGGACGCGATCGAACCGGCCCTGCTCGGCGTCGCCGGCGTGGCCGACGTCGCGGTCGCCGCCTCGATCGACCGAGAGGTCCAGGTGCTCCTCGATCCGTCCCAACTGCAGGCGTACGGCCTCTCGGCCCAGCAGGCCGCCAACGCGATCCAGGCCGGCTCCGTCACGTTGCCCGCCGGCACGCTCGTCGTCGACGGGCAACGGATCGTACTGGCGGTGCGGGAACGGCCGATCGACGCGGAGCAGGTGGCGGAGACCCAGGTCGACCCGGTCCGCGACCTGCGGATCCGGGACCTGGGCCGGGTCGTCGACACGGAGGTCGAGCCGAACGCCTTCACGCGCCTGAACGGCGAGCCGATCGTGACCCTCGACGTCCGCAAGATCTCGGGCGCGAACACGGTCGGCACCGCCCGCGGCGTCAAGGCGCGCCTCGCCGGGATCGACCTTCCGGACGGCGTGCGGGCCGACGTGATCAGCGACACTTCGGTCTTCGTCGAGGCGTCGGTCCTCGACACCCTCCGCGAGACCGGGCTCGCGGTGCTGGCCGTCGCGGTCGTGGTCCTGCTCTTCCTGGGCCGGCTCGGCTCGACGTTCAGCGTGGTGCTCGCGATCCCGATCACCCTCACCGGAGCGGTGATCATCTTCGGGCTGCTCGGCTTCACCTTCAACACCGTCACGCTGCTCGCGGTGACGGTGGCGGTCGGGCTGGTGGTCGACGACTCGATCGTGATCGCCGAGAACGCGACCCGCTGGAGACGGAAGGGACTCGGTCCGATCGAGGCGGTGCTCAAGGGGGCGGGCGAGGTCTCGGTCGCGGTCCTGAGCGCGACCCTCTCGCTGCTGGCGGTGTTCCTGCCGATCGCCTTCCTCCCCGGCCTGATCGGGCAGTTCTTCAGTCAGTTCGGCCTCTCGTTGGCCGCCACGATCGCGGTCAGCTACCTCGAAGCGATGTTCTTCCTGACGGTCCGGATGGCGTACCTCCCCGATCCGTACCCGCCCGGCTGGGCGCGCCTGGCGGCGCTGGTCCGCGACGTGCCCGGCGACCTGCGGCGGGGGCTTCGTTTCCTCCGGCGGCCGGCCTGGCTCGCCGTCGCCGGGCTCGTCGGTCTCGCCGCCGCGGCCGACGGCGCTCTCGACGGCGCGGTGGCGACCTGGGCCGCGAC